>JBQCEI010000669.1:0-2312 GCA_051960375.1 Aureliella sp.
TCGTGATGATAGAGCACGCCGGGAAGCGTGAAGTGCAGCTTGCCGAGCTGTTCGATGATCCGATAGCCGATCTCCGGATGCTGTTTGATGATGCCGAACTCTTCGTCGGAGAGCGAGCCCGCTTTGAGCAGCACGCGATCGGGGATGCCGATCTTGCCGACGTCGTGCAGCACGCCGGCGACATAGATTTCCTGGCAAGCGGTTTCTTGCAGTCCGAGGATTTCGGCGATCTCGAATGACAATCGCGCGACGCGTTCGCTGTGACCGCGAGTGTAGGGATCGCGAGCATCGATCGCGCGGCTCATCGCCTGCAGCGTTCCGAGCGCCAAGTGCTGGCTATCGAGGACCAGCCTTATGTTGTGCGCCTGCGTGCTCAGCAGCACGCTGGCCTCTTCCATCAAGCCGACTTCGACGCTGCCGAACTCGGGATCGATCAGTCCAAAGGCGCCGGCCTGATCGACCAAGCGATTGACCGCCGTGATGAAACCCAGCGGTCGCTCGCCCGTGATAATCGGCACAGCCACCAATGAGTGAATCTCGCCGTTGTGCAAATTCGAATTGTTGATAACGATCGGACATGAGGGCCCATTGGGGGCGAGTTCCTCGAGGACTTTAGCGATCGTATCGGTTGGCCACGAGCAATTGCCAAAGCCCGCGCTAGCGAGCCCCGAGCGCGACGTTTCTTCTTTGTCGACGATCACGAACAGCGCTTCGGCGCGCAGCAAGTCGAGTAGCGGCCCGAGGATGCCGCGGGCCAGCGAGTTGGCGTTGGCCGTTGCGCCTGAGATCGAAAGGTTGCGAGCCAGATCGCGCAGCCAGCACTGCTCTTCAAAGCTCTGAGCGATCTGCACCGCCGAGGCGTCCAGTTGCAGCTGCAAAAGATGATTGTGCCTGGTCAGCCGTGTCGCTTCGCAAGCCGCTTCCATGACAGTCTTGGCAATCGACACGCCGGCCCGCACGATTGCCGCCACTTTGGCTTGGTAGGCCTCGGTGGTTAAGCCGCAGAAGACCGCGCTGTGTTGTTGGCCGATCGGGACAGCGATGGCTCGACCGTCATACTGTATTTCTTGTACGGCTCTACAGCAGGCATCGACCGGGATCGGGCATTCGGAAAGAAAATCGGCCAGGCCCGCCGCCGAAATCAGCTCGGCCACGACTTCCTGAGTAGGCCGATCCAAATGGGCCACCGGCGCTTCGAGCCGCGCGGCCAGATGCGCCAGATCTTCGGTAAGTTCCGAAGGGACGTACGGAATCGAGCCGCTGGATTGGGGTACAGGCATGGTAAGACCTCACTTTTCCTAACGGCAAAATAGCATTCTTCTCTCCCGTATTTTTGCCAAAGGGCGGCCTCCAGCTGCGCGTCCGGGCCGGTTCAGGTCGGGCTGTACGCATTATGCCGCCGTCGAAGTTTAGGGGGGCGTCAAAGAGGCCCAGTACAAAAATTCAGTTTTTCTTGCCAGCTACTACTTGCGACCTATGGTTTTAGCAGTCAGAGCCCTAGGACACCCGGTCGGGCATGTCCGGGTGCGAGCTTGTCGCGTGGCAGCTCAACCTGCGGCCCTTTGATTCCTTTGAAACCGTGTTTCGCTCGAGGTAACCAACGATGCTCTCCCTACGTAGACGTAAACGTAGCGCCTTCACTCTGGTCGAACTGGTGGTCGTGGTGGTCATCATCGCGATCCTGGCGGCTGTGGCAGTGCCGAAGTTCTTTGATCGTGCAGGCGATGCCAAGAAATCGGCGGCGATGCAATCGCTGGCCACCTTGCGCAGCGCCATCGAGCTGTACCGCGCCGACGGCACCGCTTATCCGACCACGCTCGAAACCGACCTTGGCAATTACTTGAAGGGTCCCTTCCCAGGTACGAAGGTCGGCGGCGTCAATAGCAACGCCGTGATCTACATCAACGGCAACCGCCCTTTGGCTGCCAGCGATTTGGATTCAACCGGCGGCTGGGTTTACAACAGCACGACCGGTGAGATTCGGATCAACCACAGCGACTTCTTCAGCTACTGATCCGCACGGCCTCGCGCCTGAACGCCAGCCGTGCTAATAAAAGACGTCGATGCGTCGAACGTCTCGTCCACCAATAGTTATGCGCCTACACTCGCGCGTTTCTCGCCGGGAGACGCCGCACACCATTCACTCGCCATGCGCTGCCAACACGCCCATGGTTAGCGATCACTGCCCACGGCCGATGCAAGTCAGAGTTGCTTTGACGAGTGTCCGCGTGGCGGATTGAGAAGCCTCGGTTGGAAGTTTGCAATGGGAAGGGGGAGGCTCAGGAAGTGCCCAAGATATTAATCGCTGAAGA
>JBQCEI010000670.1:0-4938 GCA_051960375.1 Aureliella sp.
GGGTGGTGGTCAGTTCGCCGGCGGCGCCGAGGACATCGCCGGTGACGCCGCCGAAGCGGCGCCGGGTATGCGCGCAGAGCGCTACTACCGCGAGGGCGGCGACGGCGACCGCGAGCGGTCCTTGCCAGGGGCGGCCGGGTACTGCCGGCAGCCCGCCGGCCAGCAGGATGGCCAACCACGTCGCAGGCACCGTGACGGGCTGGCTGCCGTAGTAAACGTCGACCGACAGCTTGGCGTCGGGCTTGATGTCGCGAAACAGGTGGCCGCAGGTCAGCACCAGCGCTTGGTTGCCGTGTACGTTGACCACCGTGCCGGTGCCGTAGGCGATCGAGTTGGGTTCGTCGATGCGGATGCGCACCGTAGCTGCCTGGGCGATCGCAATCGCTTGCTCCGATGAGCGCGCCGCGGTGGGCCGTGCCAGCGAAGCGGTCTGTTCGGCAGCCGCTTGAACCGGCGAGACAGGCGCCTCGGTCATCTCGCGAACGCCCGCGCGGTGCGCGACGGGGGTGACGGCCACTGGAGCTGCAGCTTGTGCAGCGGCAGCAGGTGCCGCAGCGACCGAGCCCATCGCTTCGGAGCTCAGCAGCGGAAACGCTGCCAGCGGTGCAGGCGATTGGCCTCGCACGGTCGCAGGCGCCGTAGCGGCCGCGGCATCGAAACGAGCTTGCAGTTTTTCATAGCCGAACGCACCGACGATGCGATCGACTTCTTGGCCCTGACGCAAGATGACGATCGTCGGCAGCGACTTGACCTGGAACGTCCGCACCAGCTCGGCATCCCGATCGACGTTCACATGGCTGATCTGCCAACCTTCGCGAGCCAGTTTGGTGATCGCCGGCTGCATGCTTTGGCACGGCTTGCACCAGTCAGCGGTGAACTCGACGATCTTCAAACTCGGATCGACCGCGTGAGCGCTATGGAATGCAGCGGCGCAGAGACAGAGCGCCGCCAACGCGACGAGACGAACGTGGGCCATGGTATCCCTTCCAAGGCGTGGCCGGGTTGGGCGACGCATTGCTTGCGCCGCTTGACCGTACCGAAATGTGATGAGCGAGACTCATGCGCCAGCATTGAGGAAATCCTTTCCCTGCGGCGCATGTCGGTGGGAGTGTCGCGATCCTTGAAAGAATTTACAAGATCAATCGGAAAAAGTGGCGAATCGTATTTCTCTGTGTTCTCCGCTCTCTCCGCGTCTCCGCGGTAAAAAACGTCTTCTACGTCCGCCGCAAATGCCTTAGCCCGCGAGTCAGATCATCATCCTGATGACTGATGTCGAGAATCTCATCGGTGCTCTCGGGATCGACCTTGCGGCAGCACTCGGTCAATCGATCGATCAGATCGTCGAGCGGATCTTCCCAGTCCTCGGGTTCGGTCTCGGCCGGCGGGATCGAAGCCATTTCTTCCAGCAAGAGAATCAGCCGCAGCAAGTGACGCAGCAGGATGCCTTCTTGCTTTTGCAGACCGTGGGCCAAGATGTACTTGTTGAAGTCGCCATCGAACAGGAACACTTCGCCAGCGATCCACACCGGATGCGTCGTCACGTCGTGCACTTTGGGGAAGTCGTAATTGAACAGCCGGCGCAGTTTTTCGCCGATCGTCAAGATTCGCGGCGGCGGTTCGCTGAAAACGCCGCGCGGTCGCGGCTCATCTTCTTCGTCGTCGTCGCGCGTGCCAATCAGCTCGGCGCTCGTGGCCAGCCCGAGTTCGAGCAGTTGATGATCGAGCCGCTGCATCGCGAGCGGACCCGGAGGCAGCTCCTCGATCGGCGGCACGCGCACCAAACGCGCGACCGTGTTGGGCACCTCTAGCGTGCTCTCGAGCGCAGCGAGCCGCTCGTTCTGATCAGCGATGGCCAAGTGGCCGGCCAGGAAGACGCCGTAGAGCGGATTGATGCTCCGCAGGTGAACGAGCAAGTCGAGCCGCTCGAGCGGTACCGCCCGCTCGGGACGGTAGTTGCCCAGATCATAACCGCGACTGGCTTCGTCGTGATGATGGATCTCTTGTTCGAGCTTGGCCGATTCATCGCTTTCGTCGTCGGAGTTCTGCGGGGCATCGGCCGCTGATTGGGCTTGAGCATTGCTGACCAGGTTGCCGAGCCCGGCCGCTTCGAACAGACCGCGCGGGGCGGCCGGCGCGGGCGGTATCGCCGCTTTGCCTGGTGCGGCGGGCTTGGGCGCAGTCGTCGGCGGCGTTGGCGCGGGCTCGCGGCCCAGCGGCTGAGGGCGCGGTTCCAGTTCGATGTAGCCGGCGGTCCAAAGCGTGATGAGCATCTGATTGAGCTGCTTGTGGGCTGCGGCGAGTTGCGGCCCCTCGAGCAAGCGCCGGCCGACCAGATCGCGCAGCGGCTGCACCTCGGGCGACTTGAGCAGCATGTAGGCGAGCAGCCGCCAAGGCAATTGTCCGCGGCTAGCCAGTTTGGCCGCCGGTGCCACGCGCAGCTTGTTGAACTGATCTTCGGTCCAATACGTTTCGCCTTCGCGGCGACGCGGCATCTTTTTCTTGAGGGCTTTTTTGGCGCGGAGCAGCCCCGGATCTTTGGTGTCTTCGGGAATCTGATCGTACTTCTCGCGCCACCGCAGCAGCTTGACATCGTCTTCGTGCGCCAGCGCGTATACGAAACCTTCTTTGTCGAACTGCGGCCGCCCCGCGCGTCCGAAGATCTGCTGAGCGGAACTGGGCTCGATCACTTTGCGGCGATCGCGCGGGCCTTTGAGAATCGTCGGAAGCACAACCGATCGCGCCGGCAGGTTGATGCCGGCCGAGAGCGTTTCGGTGCACACGCAAACGCTGAGCAGCTTCTTTTGAAACAGCTCTTCGACGATGCGGCGGTACTTGGGAAGCACGCCGGCATGATGGACGCCGATGCCGCGCTGCAAGATTTGTTTCAGCTTGGGGCCGGCCCCTTGCGACCAGTCGTACTGCTCGAGCGCGTCGGAGAGCGCAGCTTGCTGCGCCTTGTCGACCACGCGCTTGCCCTTGAGCAGTTCGGCGACTTGCCAACACTCGTCGCGGTTAAAGCAAAACACCAGCGCCGGCGTGCGGCGAGCTTCGGGCGGTCCTTCGACCATTTTCTCGATCCACTCGTCGAGCATATAGTCGCCGACCCACTGAAAACTCAGCGGCACTTTGCGCTCGAGGCTTTGCACCAGTTGCAGATTGCGATTGCAACTACGCGCAAGCCACGAACTGAACTCGACGCTATTGCCCACTGTCGCGCTCAGCAGCAGCGTGCGGACGTGGGCGGGCAACAGTCCCAACGTCAGTTCCCAGACGATGCCGCGCTCCGGATCGTTGAAGCTGTGGAACTCGTCCATCACCACCGACGAGACGCGCGAGAAGTCGTAGTCGGCTCCTTGCAGCAAGCGATTGAGCAAGATCTCAGCGACGACAACCAGCACCGGCGCATCGGCGTTGACACGGCGGTTGCCAGTCACCAATCCCACATCGTCGGCCGAAAAGCCCCACGATACGGCAGCCTTTCTGATCTCGTCGAACTTTTGATCGGTCAGGGCGATCAGCGGCGTCGTGTAGTAAGTCTGCGTGCCGCTGCGCAGAGCTTCGTAGATCGCCGCTTCGGCGATGAGCGTCTTGCCGGTCCCGGTCGGAGCGCAGACCAGCACGCCTTGTTCGGCGGTGAACCAGGCGAGCAACGCTTCCTCTTGTACCGGATAGGGCGCAAAGGGAAGGCGTTCGAAATACTCAGCCGCGATCTGATCGCGGCTCGGAGGGGTTGTCTTGGATGCGGTCATGAGGCTCGAAACTGAGAGGCGAAAGAGGCTGCTCGCTTAATTCATCAGCCGGCACGCGTTAGCGTCCGATTTCTGGACGCTAACCGCGGGCTAACGCCCTGCGGCTGATAAAATCGGCAGGCTGCTGTGGACAGGGCTTGCTACGAGCCGGCTGATAAAAGCCGGAAAAAACTACACTGCTGGGACAAAAATGGGACGCGGCGGCAGGCTGTTTGGCGAACGGCCAACGCGATAAACGTGTAAAAACCCAGGCAAACAGCGACTTGTCGGGCCTGCTGGAGGGTTTGGCACCGGCTTTGCATTACCAAAAACACTGGCATCACGAAATGCCGGACTTGCAGCGACAAGTCTATCAGGATTCTTCACAGCACGGAGGTGCATGATGCGGGCTCGCAGTCGCCATAGTGCGTCCAACTATCTGTTCGCCGCTTTTCTGGAACTGGTCATCATGGCGCTCTTCGTCGTCATCGCACAACCGAAGCTGCGCGAATCGTTGTTCGGACTATTCGAACCGCCGGCCACTCAGGCCGCCCCAGCCAGCGCTCCCCGCAGCGGCAACGAAGATCGTCCCGCGTTCTCTGCGTTCCCCGCAGGCCAAGTCGATGGCCAGCATGTGAATCGCGCCTACAGGGTCGATCCCGATAACGCCAACCTCGTGTTCGCCCAACCGCCTGGCACGGTCGGCGCGATGCCGAGCTCCAGTGGCCCGAACCTGCCTGCGAACACGGCGGGGCAGAATGGCGGCTGGTCGATGGCCACCGCGCCGTTTGAACAATTCGAATCGTTCGCCGTCTCGAGCAGCGGCAGCGCGCTGGCCGCTTCTCCAGCGAGCACCCCGGTTGGCAACAGCGGTCAGATGCGCGTCGCCACTTATGCGCCTGCGGTCGGCCCTACGCAGCTCGACGCGATCGACTGGAACATCGCCTCGGCCGCCCAGTCGCCTCGGCCTCAAGTCGGACCGAGCGGCTTGCCCCTGAGCGGCTGGACCGCTTCGCGCCCCGCCGAAGCCGAATACCGCGGCACCTATCCCCCGCCCTACGGCACGCAGAGCCAATGGAAATAAGCGTGCCGCCTTCATTCCGCGGCTTGTGTGGCACTGGCTATGCCAGTGGCTCTTCTTTCGAAGTTTGCAGCGTTGAAGATAGAAAAACGTCCGATGGCAAACCGCTTGGCACGGCGCTCAGGTGCG
>JBQCEI010000671.1:0-18067 GCA_051960375.1 Aureliella sp.
CCTGGGACTTGCGTCCCAGGCTAATGCATGCCGTCGCTTCGCGACTCGAGAGAGCCATGACCCTTGCAGGCTGATTATTTCTTCTCCGCGATGCCGATCGTGGCGGGTTTGTACTGGCGGATGTCCCATTCCAGTTCGGGCAGGTTGGCGGCGATGTCGAAGTCGCATTCAGTTTCGATGACGAACATGCTGCCCACTGGAGCGACCGAGACCATCTTCAGCAGTCCTTCCTTGAGCCGCTCGAGATCGCTTTCCCACATCTGATAGGGCGGGCAGCAGAAGACGACCCACGGAGCGGCTTGCCAAGCGGCGGCGGTCGTCTCGATGTACTTCAGCCACCGCAGCGTATCGACGTTGTGGATCTCGACTTTGTCGGCGATTTTCAGCCGCGTGGCGTTGGCGACGATCGTCGTCACGGCGGGCCGCTGCAGCTCGAGCAGGATCGCTCGCGAGGCGCCGCGGCTGATCGCTTCGAACGCCAAGGCGCCGGTGCCGGCGAACAGATCGATCGCCAACATGCCGGTCAGATCGCCCCCCAGCAGATTGAACACGCTTTCGCGGGTGCGATCTTTCATCGGCC
Source organism: Aureliella sp. (assembly GCA_051960375.1). Lineage (GTDB taxonomy): Bacteria > Planctomycetota > Planctomycetia > Pirellulales > Pirellulaceae > Aureliella. The sequence goes on from JBQCEI010000671.1 coordinate 581, forward strand.
GAATGCTCGGGTCGCCGCTGTACTGCACTCGCTGGCCCCCGAGCTCGCCGGCGACGATGCGCAGCCAGCGAGGAGTGAACGATTCGCGACGCGGCCGCGGCCTTTCCCGCTCCGGCGATTCTTCGGAGTGATCGCGTCGGGAGCGACGAGGATACGCATTCATAAGTCAGCAGCCTGGAATTGCAGCACAGGGGAAAAGCCCATTTTCAGCACGGAATTTCGAATCGCTTAGAACGCCCAGCGGCTCACCGCACGTAGAGGCTTATTATACAATGTAAGTTTCTTTTCGTGTTCGGGCCCAACCGCTCTAGTGACGAGTCGATCATCGATGTTTGGAAGCGTTCATTTGCCAAGGTTGTTGGCGGCAGTCGTGCTGGGAGGCCTTCTCTGCGGCCTGATCGGAATTGCGGGCATCCACGTCATGGGCCAAGCTCGGGCGCAAGACGCAGCCCAAGCGCCGCCTGCCAAGTCTCAAAACTCGGAGTCTCAAAACTCGGAGTCTCAAACCGCTAAGTCTCAAAACAGCGAGTCTCGCAGCACTGTGGCTGAGCTGCAGAAGCTCAAGGATGCGGCCCAAGCCGACCAGCAAGCCGAGGACGCCAAGCGATCGACTCAAACGCTGCCGCTGGCCGGCGAGCTCGAGAGCCAAGCTCAGGCGATGCGCGAGCACTTGAAGAAAATGCGCAAGCTGATCGTGCAGTACGATCTGTCGGACACTCCCGCCCAGACTCGAGCCCTGCGAGCTCAATGGATCCGCATGCTCGAAACGGGCCGGACGCTCCATGAGCGCATGGTCCAAGGAGCGCTGAAGGATTATCGCGCCGCGCCCGACCCGGCTTCCGACACAGCCGCATTTCTCTACAACGTAGCGGCTCGCAACGCCGACGCGGATCGCTTTGACAACATGCTCGAAGTGGTGCAACTGCTGAAGGAAACTGGCTATACCGCTCCGCAGTTCGATCTGTGCTATGGCTTAACGGCCGCCGCGCACAACGAGTTCGAAGCGGCTCGGCCGCATCTGCAGATCGCGATTCAAAACTTGGAAAACGAAGCCAAGGAGATCAATCGCAACACTGAGATTCCCGACGAGCAGCGCGAGACGCTTATGAAGAACATGGCGGAGACTCACTCGCTGCTCAATGATCTCAGTCACGTCGAAGTGTACGCGCCGCTGTGGGAAGCGGAACAAGAGGCGCGCCAGGCCGATGCCGAGGGAGAGCCGCTGCCGCGGGTGCGCATCGAAACGACCAAAGGCGCCTTCGAAGTCGAACTGTTTGAGAATCAAGCTCCCAACACGGTCGCCAATTTCATCAGCCTGTGCGAGCAGAATTTTTACAACGGCCTGCCATTCCATCGCGTGCTCACGCACTTCATGGCTCAGGGCGGCTGCCCCAACCGCGACGGCTCGGGCAATCCGGGCTACGCGATTCGCACGGAGCTGGGTGACGACCATCGCAATTTCTTTCGCGGGACGCTAGGCATGGCCTTGGCCGCTCATCCCGACTCGGGGGGCTCGCAGTTCTTTATCTGCTACATGCCACGGGCGCGATTGAACGGGAATTACGTCGCCTTTGGCCGAGTGATCGAAGGCATGAACGTGCTCAGCGACATCACGCATGTCGACCCGGACGACAAATCGAAGGACCACGCGCATGCTCCGCCCGATGAGATCATCAGCACTAAGGTCGTGCGCAAACGCAACCATCCCTACAAACCGGAAAAGCTGCCGCTGGGGGCTGGTTCGCCCGCCGCCCAACAGCCCGCCGCCCCAAAGCCAGCTGAGTAAGAAGGACGATCAGCCTTGTTCAGAATTAAGATCTGCGGCGTGCGGCGCGACGAAGATGTCGATGCGATCGCCGCTGCAGGTGCCGATGCCGTCGGATTGAACCTCGTGCCGGCTAGCCCTCGCTACGTCGACATCGAGACCGCCTGCCGATTGGCGGCTCGAGCGCGGGCTCTCGGCCTGCGAGTGGTGATCGTCGTCATGAATCCTTCGGCCGAAGAACTGACACGGCGGGCTCAAGCGATTCGTCCTGATGCGATTCAACTGCACGGCCAGGAAACTCCCGAGTTGCTGGCTGACCTCGCCAGCGCCGCTGGCGGCGAAGTGCCGATCGTCAAAGCGATCAGCTGGACGGGCAGGGGAGAGGAAGCCGAGCTGGCCGGCGCGTGGCGAGCGCATCGCTCGCGCATGCCGGTATCGTTCTTAGTCGACGCTTATGCACCGGGCGTCGGTGGCGGAACCGGCAAGGTGGCACGCTGGGATCTGCTCCAGCCGCGGCCGACTGAACTGGCCGAACACCCTTTGCTGCTGGCCGGCGGGTTGACGCCCACCAACGTCGCCCAGGCGATCGCCGCCACGGCTTGCACCGGAGTCGACACCGCCTCGGGCGTCGAATCGTCTCCCGGCATCAAAGACGCCGAGCGTATCAAGGCGTTCGTCGAAGCCGCCCAAAGCGCATTATCGCGCGACGAGCATCCACCGCGCTCTCCGCGTCCTCCGCGGTAAAAAATCTTCTAAAACAAACTAGCCGGATCAGCCCGCCACAACCGCCGCAGAGCGAGCAGCCCGCTGGCCAAGCACATGAGCAGCGTCAGCCCCCACACGAGCGCCACGCGCAGCAGCGTCAGCCGCATCACGAGCCCGCTGGCCGAAGCTAGCACGTCATACAGCGCCCAAGATACGAGCAAGCCCGGCACGAAGCCGAGGCAGGCTAGATAAAACGACTGACTGAGCACCAGGCTCCAGAAATACCAATTGCCATAGCCCATCGCTTTGAGCGTGGCCAGCTCGTGCATGTGTTCGCTGATGTCGGTGAATTGGATCTGGTAACAGATGATCGCGCCGACGATCAGCCCCATGATCGTGCCGATGCCAAAGATGATGCCGATCGGAGTATTGCGTGCCCAGAACTGAATCTCGCGAGCCACAAAATCGCTGCGCCGATAAACCATCACTTCCTCGGGGGCCAAGCTCTGAAGGGCCGCCACGACGCGATCTTCGTCGGCGGAACTCGCGACGTTCACCAGCCCGATGTCAACCAGATCGAGCGGCTTACCGCCCGGCGAGCGCCACGGAAAGTAACGCGGGAACAAACGGTTGCTCATCAGCAACGTGCCGTCGTTGGCAAAGTCGGTCCCGAGCACGAACCAGTCGGCGATGCGCAGCGTCTGGCCGTTCAGTTCGACGTGTTGCTGGCGAAGTTGCTGGCGGTCACCCAGTGCGAATCCGTAAACGGCTTTGCTGCGGCGATCGACCAGAGCGGCTTCTTCGGCATCCGCTCGCTGGAGCGCTTCGGCGAGTTGTTTGCGTTTGAAAAACGCCGGATCGGGATCGATCGCCAGCACGCGCACCGAGCGAGCCTTGTGCCCCTCAACCTTGACGCTGGCCGTCGTCCGCTCGGTCCGCAGGGCGCACACTCCGGCGACACCCGGAAAGGCCGAGGCCCGCTCGAGCCAGTGCAGCCCAAACCGTCGCTCGCTCGACAAGTTGTAACGAGCGGGACTGACCAGAATCAAATCGGCGTGGAACAGGTTGACCATCTCGACGTTGCTGTCCAGCAGCGCGTTGCGAAAGCCTATCTGCATGAACATCAGCAGCACGGCAAAGCCCACTCCCGTCGACGACAGGAGCAGCTTGCCCAAGCTGCTGGTCAGGTTTTTCCATGCCAGTGGTGTTCGCAACATAGTCAACGCTTAAAACGACGCTTTTTATGACAGTTGAGTGTCAGTGTCATGCCTTCGCGGTTTCGCGCCTTCGCGTGAGCCCGGCTGTTTATGGACTCACGCGAAGACGCGAAGCCGCGAAGGGTTAAAACAAACTAGCGGGTTCGGCTTTCCAAACTTTGCGGAGGGCCAGGATACCGCTGAACAAGCAAACGGCTACGCCCATCAGCGCTACGCCGACGATGCGGTTGCTGGTCATCGCTATCGGAATCCCCGAAGCACTTTCGGTCACGCGATACAGAACTTCTGACACGCCCCAAGCAAGCAGGAAACCGGCCAGTCCGAGCAGGGTCGCTTGGGTCAGCACGACTGAGCACAGATAGCGATGCGAGTAACCCATCGCCAGCAACGTTGCGTACTCGGGCAAGCGATCAGTGACATCGGTAGCCAGCACCATATAAACGATCGCGGCGCCGACCATCAACGACAAAGCTACGCCGAGCTGAAAGATCAGCCCGATCGGTGTTCCCCAGAGCCAGCGCTGGCGTTCCCAGTCGAGCACTTCGCGGCGCGTCATGACATCGACCGGTGCGATGCGATCGTGAGGAGACAGTTTTCCAAGGCGATTGCGGATTTGCTCGGCGACTTCGGCGGCACGCGACGGATCGTTCAAACGCACCAGCCCCATCGATACTTGCGAGCGCGCATCCCAGGGGACTGCCCGCGCAAAGCCGCTTGCACTCATCAGCACCGCGGCGTTGGCGGCCAGCCCGGTTCCGAGCTTGAACACGCCGGCGATCTTGAAGTGCTGGCCGCCGATCTCGGCGTCGCGGCCGCCATCTTGGTCAGTGAATTTGCGTCCGTTGCGCGGTCCGTACTCGGCTCGCGTCGAATCATCGACCAGCACATTCTGGTCGGCCGTGAGCAAGCGCTGCTTGGCGGTAATCTCCGCGCGGTCGAACACTTCATCGTCGGGATTGACAGCCATCATCGCCAGCGGCAGGTACTGGGGGCGATACGTCTGCATCTGAGCCGCGTTGTCGACCGGCGGCAAGCTCCGCCAATTCTGCAGCGATATCCACAGCGGCACGACTTCGCGAACCTCAGCCAGTCCGGCTGCGACGTGCAAGTTCCGCCGTGCGATATGGCCCGGCTCGTACAAGTGCATGTAGTCGGAGCTTCGCAGCAACAGATCGAACCGCGCATGCTCGAAGACATTGGTGGCCGTGTGCGAGACGGCTCCCTGGAAGCCGAGCTGCATGAAAACGAGCAGCAGCGCAAAGCCGACGCCGGCGACCGAGACGATCGTGCGCCCGAGCTGGTGCCGCAAGTTATGCAGAGCCAGCGGCGTCGTCATGAACCGGCAGCCGGCGAAGAAGCGTTCGCAGCGCCGCTCTCAGGCTTCGCTGCATTGGGCTTAGCGGCATCGGATGGCGCGGCTTGTGGAGGCGCAGCGTTCGGAGCCGGGGCCGACTGGCTCGGCGTTTCGTTTTCGACTCTTCCCACGGCACCGAGCGAGATGCGAACTTCCACTTGCAACTGCAGCCACTTGGCCGCCGTCGGAACATCTTCGGATGCAACTTCGATCAGCACGGGCAAGGTGCGATAATCGACTTTGGCCAGCGGATCGGTCGAGCGAAGTTGCGGAGAGCCGATCAAGCGATCGACGCGGACAACGCGGCCATGCAGCGGAGCGTCGAGCGCGTCGCTGCTCATTTCCGCCTCCTGGCCGACGCGGACCAGCGGCGCATCGGTCTGATAGATTTCGACCTGGCACACCATCCGCGACAGATCGGCAACTTGCATCAGCGGCAGTTGGCTTACCGACTCGCCGATGTGCGCATCGATGCTGACGACCGTGCCGCTGATGGGGCTGACGATTTTGGCGGCGGCCAGCTGTTGTTCGGCCCCTTTGATTTGCGCACGGATGACGTTGGTCGGATCGATGCGCTCGGCCAGCTCGAGCGATTTTTCTGCCCCGCTGACCTTTTCGGTGGCGAGCTTCTCGGCTCCCTGGGCGGCCTCTTGAGCTTGGGTGATCGCTTCGCGCTGTTGTTCATACTGCAGCTGCGCGGCAGTGACGCTGGCTCGCTGTTTGTCGACATCCAATCGGCTGACCAGAGCTCGCGTCAGCGGATCTTGCGCGAGCGCTTCGGCCCGCTTGAGTGCCGCTTCGGCTTCCTCCCATTGTCGCTTGAGCAGCGCGAGCGATTGCTCGCGGCGCTTGGCCGATTGCACTTGCTCCTTGGCTTGTTCCAGCGCCATGCGAGCGGCGCTCAGTTCAATCTTGGCGCGGTCGATGGCGGCGCTGTGTTGCAGCTGGGCATCGTCCAGTTGCTGCCGCAGCGTGTCGAGTTGCGACTGGCGATATTCGGCGGAGCGCATGCGAATGAGCGGCTGACCGGCTTGGACCGAGTCGCCGATCGACACGAGGACGTCTTCGACCGTATCGCCAGGAGTACCGTTGAGGCGGATCAGCCCGCCGGCGGGCAGCAACTGGCCTTGCGCCACAATCCGCGCAGGCCGCACCGCCTGCCGTTCGCGAGCCGGCTGCGGCTCGGCCGTCGGCGGCGCTTCGCGCCTGCAGCCAATGCCACCGGCGCAGAGAACGAGCGCTGCAACAACCACCTGCATGCGCAGATTCGGAGCGAAGGTGTTTCTCTCGTGCATCAATAACATAGATGCGTGCATGGAAGCTCGAGTTGACGGTAGTTGGATTCACACTGCCTCGTTCCCAGGCTCTGCCTGGGAACGCACTGTCTTCGAGGCTCTGCCTCGCCGGGCTGCCACAGAGGCCGGCCGCCAACGCAGGTGCTGGGAGGCGGAGCCTCAAAGACATGGCGTTCCCGGGCGGAGCCTGAGAACGAGGAATTCGCGACCTCAGAGTACGACTTCGAAGTCTAAACTAAGATAGGTTAAGCTATAGCGATCACCACGTATCAGGCGATTGGGCTCGGGCGGAAACCAGCGGCACCCCACCAGTGGCTGTGCGAGCGCCGGCTCTCCGAACCAGTATGACTGCAATGCAATGAACGAGCCACAAAACACCCAATCCGCCGTGCGTTTCGATCCCACTTGGCGCAAACGCTTGGCCCACGGCGAGAAGCCGGCGATCGTCGCGCACAATCTGCGACACTACTACGGCACGGGCGATCTGCGCAAACCGGTCCTGCACGACAACTGCCTGGAGATCTATCCGGGCGAAATCATCATTATGACCGGCCCGAGCGGTTCGGGGAAAACGACCCTGCTGACGCTGATCGGGACCTTGCGCCGCGTGCAGGAAGGGGAACTGTACGTGCTCGGCCATGCGCTGCACGAGGCAAGCTCCGCTGAGCTGATGCGGCTGCGGCGCGACATCGGATTCATCTTCCAGGCGCACAACCTGTTCGATTCGCTGACCGCTTTGCAGAACGTGCGGATGTCGCTCGAGCTAGTCGATCCCGAGCAATCGCGGCATCAGCAGAGCGAGCGAGCCCGCGAGATGCTCCAAGCCGTCGGCCTGGCCAGCCGCACGGGGCACAAACCGAAACAACTCTCCGGCGGTCAAAAGCAGCGCGTGGCGATCGCCCGCGGGCTAGTCCATCGTCCGAAACTGGTGCTGGCCGACGAACCGACCGCAGCCCTCGACGAGCACAGCGGCCGCGCGGTCGTCGAACTGCTGCGTCACATGGCCAAGGAGCAGCAAGTCGCGATCGTCATCGTCACGCACGACAATCGCATCCTCGACGTGGCCGATCGCATCGTCAATCTGGTCGACGGTCGCATTCGCAGCGACGTGCTGGTGCAAGAAGCGGCCATCGTCAGCCAGATGCTGGCTCGCTGCGATATCTTTCATCACCTGACGCCGCGCTCGCTGACCGAAATGGCCGATCAGCTAGTGCCCGAGCAAGTGGCCGAAGGGACGCGGATCATTGGCGAAGGAGAGCCCGGCGACAAGTTTTACTTGATCCGCCAAGGCATGGTCAGCGTGCGCCGCGGCGCCGACGATGCCGAAGTTATCCGTTTGGGAGAAGGCGAGTTCTTCGGCGAGACCGCCTTGCTGACCGGCCAGCCGCGCAACGCCAGCGTCGTCGCTCTGACCGATTCAATCCTGTATTCGCTCAGCCAGGAAAATTTTCAAAGGGCCATGCAGCAGCAGGCCTCGTTCGAAGCCGAGATTCGGGCCAGCCTCTTCGACCGGCAGTAAAAAGACGGGGCCACCACCAAGACACGAAAACACTAAGGAGAGTGCCGTCGCCCATTATCTGCCTTTCTTCAAGCGATTGTTGGCATACGCTTCGGCGAAATCTCTAAACCGCTCGGGGCCCAAGCGCCACTCCAGTAGGCTTGAAACGTCGTCAAACACATCGGGCTCAACCCAGCGATGGAATTCCTGTCGCGCCTGTGGGCAGTCTACGATGTGCTCGTAAAAGGATACGCCAGCTGGGTTCCAGAGTGTCTTGGCCGGCTGACGCGCGCACCACGTAGCGTACCCGTAAATCTTTGCCAGTTCTGCTTCATCGTTTCGCTCGTGCGCCTCTCTGCACCGCGGCAGTAGTTCGAAAAAGACGTCATAGGGCGACGTCTCGGGGCGCGAGAACAGTTGGCGAAGATCGGGAAATAGCTCGATGGCTTTGCGACGCCAGGTGCTCATGGTGTTAGAGATGAGGCAAGAGGATGCGCGGGAAAAGGCTCGCGCAGCTGTTCCCTTGTGTCTTCGTGTCTTTGTGGTGAATCCGTATTCATAATGCACCACGAATACACCAAAACACGAGGAAGGCTGGCTAGACCGCGCTCGGGCCGCGGAGGGCGGCGTCGATGGTGATGGCTTCATCGCAGGGCAATACAAAGATCTTGCCGTCGCCGATGTTGCCTTCGCTGCCGGTGCGGGCGATCTGCGAGAGCGTCTCGACGGTCCGCTCGAGAAAATCATCGTTGACGAAGATCTCGAGCGAGACTTTGCGCAGCAGGTGGCTGCGATATTCGATACCGCGATAGGTCGCGGTTTGGCCGCGCTGGCGGCCGAAGCCTTGCGAGTCGCAGACCGTCATCCGCTCGACCCCGATGCGCTGCAACGCTTCGCGCACTGCAGCCAGCTTAGTCGGTTGGATGATGGCCAGGACTAATTTCATAGCGATAAATCTCGCACGCTCTGAATCAGCCGCAGGGCGTTAGCCCGCGGTTGGCTGTTTCTCTCGGGTGCGTCCGGTCACAAGGAACCGGACGCTAACGCGTGCCGGCTGATGGCGACGCCAGTCTAGTACTGGTAATCCATGCTGACGCTCAGGCCACCGGCGGCTTGGACGTAAGCGTGCTTGGTGTAGTCCATCACCATGCGGTGCGAGCTGAACCGCCAGGCGCTGGTGCTGATGCTGTTCATCATCAACTTGATCCAGCGGCGCGGCAAGCCATCGCGATCGCGATCGTAGTAAGCCGGAATCACGCGCTGCTCGAGCGTCTCATACAGGCTCTCGGCATCGCGGCGGTCGGTGATGCGATCGTCGACATGCACTGATCCGTTGCCGATAGCGAAACCGTTGGTTCCGTCATAGGCTTCGGCCCACCAGCCGTCGAGGATCGAACAGTTCAGACCGCCGTTGAGCACCGTTTTCTGTCCGCTCGTACCGGAGGCTTCCAGCGGCCGACGCGGATTGTTCAACCAAACGTCCACGCCCTGTACGAAGTGCCGACAGACATTGATGTCGTAATCCTCGATGAAGGCTACGCGGCCTTTGAAAGCCGATTCGTGGCGGAGGTTGGCGATCTCTTGAATGAACCGCTTGCCCGGCTCGTCCTTCGGGTGCGCCTTGCCGGCGTAGATGATCTGCACCGGACGGTCTTTATCGTTGAGGATGGAGGCGATGCGATCCAGATCGCTGAATAGCAGGTTCGCTCGCTTGTAAGTGGCAAACCGGCGCCCGAAGCCGATCGTGAGCACGTTCGGATCGAGAAGGTTACGAGCTGCTTCGATCGTTTCATCGCTCTCGCCGCGGCGTCGGCACTGACGGCTGACCCGGCGCCGCACGAAGGCGAGCATCAAGTTCTTCAGCGCGTTGTGCGTTTCCCACAGCTCGCCTGGATCGACGTTGTGGATATATTGCCAGACTTCCGGTTCGCCGATCTTCTGCTGCCAACCGGCAGGGAAGTGGCGATCGTAGAGCTGAGCCATCTGCCAGGCAAGCCAGCTCGGTACGTGGACGCCGTTGGTGATGTGCCCGATCGGCACTTGCTCTTCGGCTCGGTCGGGCCAGAGCACCGACCACATGCGTCGCGAGATATGGCCGTGCAAGGAGCTGACCGCGTTGGCTTTGCGCGACATCTTCAATCCCAGCACCGTCATGCAGAACGGTTCGCTGTTGTCGTTGACGTTCACGCGGCCCAGGCTCATCAAGTGGTCGTACGAGATGCCCAGCTGATCGCGCAGCGGCCCGAGGTGCTCCTCGACCAACTGGCCATCGAACCGGTCGTGTCCAGCGGGCACCGGTGTGTGCGTCGTGAAGACCGTCATCTGAGCCACTTCGCGCTGCGCGTTGTCGAACGACATGCCGTCGTCTTTCATCCGCTGGCGAACTGCCTCGAGCGGTCCGAAGGCGCTGTGCCCTTCGTTCAAATGGAAGACGCCCGGGGTAATGTCGAGAGCTCGCAGGGCTTTGACGCCGCCGACACCGAGCACCAATTCCTGACGAATGCGCGTCCGCTCGTCGCCACCGTACAAGCGGCTGGTCAGCTCGCGATCCTCGGGACGATTGCCTTCGACGTTGCAGTCGAGCAGGTACAGCTTCACGCGGCCGACGCGCATCAGTTGCACGCGAGCCAGCAGCCGGCCGTCGCGCGTGTCGATCGACACCGTGATCGGCTGGCCATCGGGACCGCGAGCCGGTTCGATCGGCAGGTTCTGCACCTTGGTCTCGATGTATTCTTCGCGCTGGTAGCCGTCGTGATCGAGGTGCTGTTTGAAATAGCCGTGCGAGTAATACAGGCCGATGCCTACCAGCGGAATGCCGAGGCCGCTGGCGCGTTTGATATGGTCGCCCGAGAGCACGCCCAGACCGCCCGAGTAGATCGGCAGCGATTCATGGATGCCGAACTCGGCGGAGAAGTACGCCACCGGTCGCGCGCCGAGCACTCCGGCGTTGGTCGCAGCCCAGGTCTTGTTGCTGGCCAGGTATTCCTGCAAGCGGCGGTAGGCGTAGTTGACGCGGCTGTGCAGCACCATTTCGCTGGCCCGCATCGCCAGTCGCTCGGGGGTGAACTCGCGCAGCAGAGCGATCGGATTGTGGTCGACTTGTCGCCAGCGGATCGGATCGATGTCGCGGAAGAGATTGTTGACTTCCGGATGCCAGCTCCACCATAGGTTGTGCGCCAGAGTCATGCACTTTTCATAGAGCGCCTCGGCGCCCATTTCGCTAGGAACTGGCTGGCTCGCGGATTCGGCTAGGATTGCAACATCCACCTGACTCATGGGAAATCCTGGGCAAACAAGTGACGGACAAATTTCGACTTAGCCGACTGTTATACTCAATTTCGGCTGCGCACAGTAAGGCTTCATTTTCCGTGCATCGGCGCGCGGAGCCGGAAAACTTTGCCGCGCAAGGCGACGGAGCTTCAGCTTTCTGCAGCTGAACTACCCCGGCCTTTGCAGTTCGCCCAAACTAAGGCAGCATTGACTCGCTCGTGCAGGGGGCGTGACAGCGCGTTGCAGCTCAGTACATCTCCGCCTTGCTTTTTTACCGCGGAGACGCGGAGAGCGCGGAGTCAAAAAAAACAGTAGACTGGGTGCCATGAACTTCGAACAACTCTGCCGCGAACTGCGCGAAACACCGCCGCCGCCTGACCGCAATGACAGCACCCCGCCTTGGCCCGAGCGACAACTAGCCCTTTGCGCCGAAGCGGGTGTCTTCAGCTGGTTTGTCCCCCAAGAGTATGGCGGCTCGGAGTGGGACGAGCGCCAGCAACTGGAGGGTTATCTCGCGATCAGCGAGGCGTGTTTGACGACCGCCTTCGTGCTGACGCAGTGGCAGGCGGCTTGCAAGCGGATCGCGCTCGGCCAGTCGCCCGAGGCGCGAGCAAAGTGGCTGCCCGGGATGGCCCGCGGTCGGTTGTGGGCCACGGTCGGCATCAGCCACCTGACGACCAGCCGCCAGCACGTGCGAGCGCCAGTGCTCGCGGCCCGCCCAGAGCCGGGCGGCAGCTTCGTGCTCGATGGCTTCAGTCCCTGGGTCACCGGCGCATCGAAAGCCGACGTACTCGTCGTCGGCGCGACGCTCGACGACCGGCGGCAGATTCTCTGCGCGGTGCCCAGCGATCGAGAAGGAATTAAGGCCGGCCCTGGAACGCAGCTGGTGGCGCTTTCGGCCAGCTGCACCGACGCGGTTTCCTTCGATGGCGTAACTGTCCACCCCGATGAAATAATCGCCGGTCCCAGTCCGAACGTGATGCAGACCGGCCTCGGCGGCGGGGCCGGCGGACTGCAAACGTCGACTCTGGCCATCGGTCTGACCGGGGCCGCGGTGAGCTTTCTGCAAAGCGAAGCAGTCAAGCGGCCCGAGCTGGATGCAGTGGCCGAGAAATTGGCCAGCGACGCCGAGGAGCTTCGCCACGCGCTCTTTGCGCTGGCCGAAGGCAACGACCCGATCACCCCTGCCAAGCTGCGCGAACGAGCCAATTCGCTCGTGCTGCGTTCGACCCAAGCGGCGCTGGTCGCGGCCAAGGGAGCTGGCTTCGTCGCCGCCCATCCGGCTGGCCGCTGGTGCTGCGAAGCCCTATTTTTTCTCGTGTGGAGCTGCCCGCAGCCGGTCCTGGCCGCCAACCTCTGCGAGTTCGCTCAGGTCGAGGGTTGAGGTGCCGGGGTTTGAAGTTGCGCCGTTTTTGTGAGCTGGATGCGTAAGCATTGAAGTTGCATTGTTTTGGAACCCGACGCGTAAGCGAGGGACGAACCCGCCACCGGCGCCGGCTATCGGGCTTCTGAAGCCCCCTCAACCCCGACCCCTCTCCCCGAAGCGGGGCGAGGGGAGAAAAGAATTTTATAGAGCGATCGCAGCGCTCTCTTCTTCTCCCCCTCGCCCCGCTTCGGGGAGAGGGGGCCGGGGGGTGAGGGGCTGGAGCGGAGACGTGTTCCGCCTCGGTACCAGCCATGTAGGGTCGGGCATTGTGGCGGGTTCGTCCCTCGCTTACGCGTCGGGTTAAAAACTTGCACGAGCACGAGCACGAGCACGAGCACGAGCACGAGCACGAAGCACGAAGCAGGAAGCACGAGTACGGACATGGATACGAGCGCGCACTACCTGCTGGTGGGTTGTCGCGTACGATATACTGAGGTCTGAGCCGTCCTACTGGCTAGCGCTGTGAAGCATCTTAGGTGACGACACCGTGCCGTGCTGGAGCGAAGCGGCGCGGAAAATTCATACGCCCACTTAAATTCGTGCTCGTGCTCGTACTCGTACTCGTGCTCGTGCTCGATCGCGGCACAGGCCATGCGAGGCGAGCCGGTTTGAGGGAGGCAGGAGCCTCCAAGACAGTGCGTTCCCGGGCAGAGCCTGGGAACGAGTAAATACCGCCTTGAGCTCCCCGGGGCGAATGATCGGTTTGGCAGGACGGCTTAATGAGTGATCTTCAAAACGCGGTCAGTTGGCCTGAGGACTTCAGCGGAAGAGTGCGGCTCTTTCCTTTACCGAATTTGGTGCTGTTTCCGCACGTCGTTCAGCCGCTGCACATCTTCGAGCCGCGGTACTGCGAGATGCTGTGCGATGCGATGACCTCGGATCGGCTGATCGCGATGGCGCTGCTCGAGCCGGGCTGGGAAATGCAGTACCAGAAAAAACCGGCGATCGCTCCGGTGGTCTGCATCGGCAAAGTCATCACGCACACGCCCACAGCCGATCATCGACACAACATTCTGCTGGCCGGTCTGAAGCGAGCGCGGATCAAGCGCGAGATCGAATGCGGCGAGCGAAGCTACCGCCAAGCCTAAGTAGAACTGCTCGTCGACAGCTATCCGCCCGATTGTGCACTGACGCGCGGCAAGTCGCAGGACGAACTGCTGCACATGTTCTGTCAGCTCGTTCCCGAAGGGCTGGGCGTCCAAGAGAGTTGTCAGCAGTTGATCGGCGCGCAGTTGCCGCTGGGGATTTTGACCGACGTGATCACTTTCACGCTCAACCTGCCACTGCCAGTCAAGCAACAACTGCTCGCCGAGCCCAACGTCGACGTCCGCTGCCGCATCCTTTCGCGCTGCCTGAAAGAACTGCTCAAGAACCGCGAAGTGAGCAGTCAAACCGACGGCAAATTTCCGCCGAGGTTCTCGCCTAACTGAAAACGGTTTTAACGCGGAGGCGCAGAGGAAGACGCGGAGAGCGCAGAGGAAGAGCTTTACTGCTGGCCGCCGGTTTTCTTTTGGGCTTCCTTCTTGGCCTTCAGCAGCCGCGAAGTGTAGCCGCCGTCTTGCGCGGCTTCGCCTAAAGTCGGAGCGGCAGGGGCGGTGGGCTTCGGAGCTTGGGCGGCTTTGCCTTGAGCTTCTTCGAGCGTCTGCGGTTCGACCGGGCCTTCGGCTTCGAAGCGGGTGGCGGCCCGCTGCTGATCGATCTCTTGGCTGACCGCGGTCTTGCGGCCGCGCAATCGCTCGAGGCTCTGCTGGCGCGCGGCATCCTCGGCGGTCGTCTTGGGTTTCATGCGGGCGACCAGCCACTTCACCGGATAAGCGTAATCGAGCGCGACGCGGCGTACGAAGACGTCCGAGAGCAAGCAGATCGCCCCCAGCAGCAAGCACCATGGCCAGATGTCTTGCAGGCTGCGGGCTTGCGGCAATCCCGGCCGGTAGGTGTTCACCTGCAGCACTTCGGGCAGCGTCGTAGCGTCGAGCGGCGGAGTGACCACGCCCGCCTCGCCACCCTCGGGTTTCAAACTGGCGATTTGCTTGAGCGTGTTCATGTTGGTCTGGCGAATGCGATACTCGTCCGAAAACGGGACCGAGACGCCGGTTGTAAGCGGCGCCATGCCGGGCCCCGGCGCGATGTTGACCAAATAAGCACCCGCTGCATCCGCGTCGAGCCAACCGACGTATCGCCCCGGGGCCGCTTGCCTCATCACGATCGGCATCGGTTTAAGATCGGGTCCGACGGCAACTGAGGACATGTCGAGAAAGTTCAGAAACTCGTCTTCCTGGTTGAGCGCGTTGACGACCACTTCGATCTTGCCGTCGTGATAATTGGCCGCCACCGAGAACTTGGCATCGTTCTTCGTCGGCCGCATTGTCCAGCGCACCAGCTGCGTAAAGAACTGGTCATAGCCGGACCAATTGGCCCACTGGCCTGCCCAGCGCTTGCCGACGTCGCTGGTGAAAACGGCCGTGCGCCCAAGGCCATAATTCCAAGTCGCCAGGATCGTTTGGTTTTCCGCTTCAGCCGGCTTGTTGGCGCGAATCGGCACTTCGACCAGCGGGCTCGATTTCACCGTCGTGAGCACGAAGCCTTTGAGCGGCGGCAAGTCGCGCGGGATGCCGGTCAGAACTTCGTGCGGATACGTGATCTGCGGCTGCACGCCTCCTTCGGGTTCGAACACCAGCGGCCGCGAGACGCGCATCGCTTCGCGCATGAAAATTCGTGGCAGGGCGTTGGCGTTGGTGGCCACGTAGTAATTACCGCCGGTCGTCGTGGCGATGTTCTGCAGCGTTTGATGGCCGGCCGCACCGTGAGCCCCGACGGCGACGGTCGAGATTTTTATTTGAGCACCGACGAACCCTTGCAGCACGCCATTGCTGGGAGCTACCGGGTCGCCGTCGCTGATGATGATCATGTGCTTCATCGACGCGGGCGTCACCACCAGCGAGCCTAAGGCTTGCTGCATCGCCGGACCGAAGTCGGGCATGTCGCCCGGCGTCATGGTGCTGATGCGGCTGGCCATCGCTTGCCGATTGGGCCCGACGCGCATCATGCCGTTCTGGGTGCCCCACAGCCACTGATCGCCAAAGCCCGTGTACTGGATCACCCCGCAGAAGTCCATCGGACCGAGCACTTCCATCGCCGCGCGAGCGATCCGCTTTTGCCAGTAGTTGCCTTGAGCGATCTCCGAGGCGTGCAGAATCATCGCCAGAGCGCCGACCGCTTCGACCTTGGTGTTCTTGATCTGAAAATCGACCGGCATCGCTTTTTCGATTGCGGTATTGGACCAGCCGCCGGCGCCGAAGCCTGTGGGCCCGCCGAGCATCAATAGGCCGCTGCCGAACTGTTCGGTGTTGCGGACGAGCATCTCGATTTGCTCGTCGGTGAAGTTGGCGATCGCATCGGCCGATTCGCCGCTGCTGCGCGGTACGCCGGCCAGGATCACGCAGTCGTAGGCCTGCAGCTCGGCCAGGCTGGTAAAGAGCTGGTCGCTCGACTGCACCTCGACTTCCAGCTCGCTTCGCCGCAGGGCTTCGATCAAGAGCGCATACTCGCCCGGCGCATTCCAGTCTTCGATCAGCAGAATGCGTCCCTTGCCGCGCACGAACGTAAACGCATCGGCGCGGTTGTTCTGCTGCAGAGCGTCGGTCATCGGGTCGGTCGGGATGAACTCGGCGCGGTACGTGTAGCCGGCCGGTTGATCGATCACGTCGCGGATCGGAAACACGTTGACGTCGCGGTCGAGCGTTTGCGGCTCGTCGAGCAGAATCTGTTCGCGCGGCCCCACCGAGCGAATTACTCGCAGGCGGCCCTCGACCGGTTCGTTGCGATCGCCTTCCTGATAGCGCTGCACGACGACGCGCGTCTCAAAGGGCTGGCCTTGCCGGATGTCGGTCGGCAGATCGATCTTCTCGACCAGAATCTCCGACTTGGCCGCCAGATCGATCGGCACGACATCGATGCCGATGCCCGCTTCGGCCATGCGCTTGGCCGTGGCGGTGGCCGAGCCCAGCGTCTCGACGCCGTCGGTGATGATGACGACGCGTTTGGCCGAATCCTCGCGGAAGGAAGCTTGGGCGAGCTTGAGAGCCGCTTCCAAATTGGTCGCGTCGGTGCGCCCGAGATAACTTTCCACTCCCTTGACGTCGGGCAAGTCGTCGTTGAACGGCGGGAACTCGATGGCCGCCTCGCGTCCGAAGACGATCAGCCCCGCGCGGTCGTCGCGATTGTCGTCGCGGAACTTGCGCACCGATTCAATCGCGTAGTTGAGCATCAAATCGCGCTTGGCCCGCGCGATGCTGTCGCTCTGGTCGAGCAGGTACATGACGGTCAGCTTGTTGCTCTTCCAAACCCACTGCACGCCGGCCAGCGCGAAGATGACCAGCAACAGCAAGACGGTTCGAAAGAGCAGGGCCGCCAACCGCCTGCCCGCCCCCAGCCCAGCCAGCGCTCTGAAACTGGTCAGCCAAATCATCGGCACGATGACCAGCAGCACGAGCATCCAGGGATACTCAAACGAGATCGAAAGGGACGAATTGCCCATAGTTACACGCGAAAAGTCCTGGATGCGATGAGCCGGGCCCAGCGACACGACGAGCCACTGCGTGTAATGGTGACCGAGTTTGGACCCAGGAGCAACTGGGGCCAGGGGGCAGGCATCAGGCATCAGGCTTCAGGCTTCAGGCTTCAGGGGCAAAGTTTTGATCGCGAAGCGATTGCCTGTGATAGCCTCGGGCACCCAGCCCGAGGTATCGCGTCAGCCGACAATCGGGCGCGGTCGCGAAGCGACTACCTGAGCGCTACAGGTAATCGCGCGACCACAAGACGACGGTGCGGCATGCCCACCTCGGGCTGCCGCCCGAGGCTATCACAGGTGATCGCTTCGCGACCGCAATGTGCCTGACGCCTGACGCCTGACGCCTGACGCCTGACGCCTGACGCCTGACGCCTGACGCCTGACGCC
>JBQCEI010000672.1:0-3807 GCA_051960375.1 Aureliella sp.
GACCGGCCCCCGGGCCGCCGCCGCCGTGCGGGCCGCTGAACGTCTTGTGCGGGTTGTAGTGCATCATGTCGGCGCCGAAATCGCCCGGTCGCGCGATGCCCATAATCGCGTTCATGTTCGCGCCGTCCAGATAGATCAGCCCACCGGCTGAGTGCACCAGATCGGCGATCGCTTTGATCTGGCGTTCGAAGAGCCCGAGCGTGCTCGGATTGGTGATCATGAAGACCGCAGTGCGCTCGTTGACTTTGCTGCGCAGATCCTCCAGATCGACCGAGCCATCGCCGCGGCTGCGCACAGTGATCGTTTCCATGCCGACCATCTTGGCGCTGGCCGGGTTGGTACCGTGAGCCGTGTCGGGAACGATCACGACGTTGCGCTGCTGCCCCAGATGTCGGAAGTAAGCCGCTGCGGCCATCAGCGCAGTCAGTTCGCCGTGCGCGCCGGCGGCCGGTTGCAGCGACACCGCTGGCAAGCCCGAAATCTCGGCCAGGTATTGCTGAAGTTCGTACAGCAGCTCGAGCATTCCCTGAATCGTCTCTTCGCTCTGCAGCGGATGCAGATCGGCGATGCCGGGCAAACTGGCCAGCCGCTCGTTCCGCTTGGGGTTGTACTTCATCGTGCACGAACCGAGCGGATAGAAATGCGTGTCGACGGACATGTTGAGCGTCGACAGGTTGGTGAAGTGGCGCACAACATCCCCTTCGGCCACTTCGGGAAGAGCGGGCGGCTGGTCGCGCAGGGCAGCGTTCGGATAGAGCTGGCCGAGGTCGGTCTCCGGCACGTCGCTCGGCGGCAGCAGATGGGCGCGCCGTCCGGGACGCGACAGTTCGAAGATCAGTTGGGTCGCTTGTTCGTTACGCATAACTAATACTTGCCGCCAGTTTAGGAACCACCAAGACACGAAGACACCAAGGGTGTCAAACGGGAGCCGACTCAGTCCGACTCGGTGCGTGATTGAGAACTTCGACGAGCTGATCGATCTCGGGCCGCGTGCGTTTTTCCGTCACTGCGACCAGCAGGCAGTCGCTGTGCTCGGGATACCACGTCGCCAGCGGCAATCCCGCCAGCAGCCCTTGGCCGCGAGCATGCTCGAGGACGCTATCGATGTCTCCGGCTTTATCGCGAAGCACCACTTCGCGCCAGCTCGGCGCTTCAAAGGCAACTTCCCAGCGCTCGCTCTGGGCGAGCGCTTGCCGCAGGTAAGCGGTCTTCCAAGCGCAGTGCGCAGCGGTTTCGTACAAGCCCTGCGGTCCGAGCAAGCTCAAGTAAATCGTGGCTCGCAGCGCGAGCAAGCCTTGGTTGGTGCAGATGTTACTGGTCGCCTTGTCGCGGCGAATATGTTGTTCGCGGGTTTGCAGCGTCAGCACCCAACAGCGCTGGCCATTGCGGTCGGTCGTTTGGCCGGCGATGCGACCGGGCATGCGACGCACCAGCGCTTCGCGACAAGCCATGATGCCGAGGTAGGGCCCGCCGTATTGCAGCGGCACGCCCAGCGGCTGGCCTTCACCCACGACGACATCGGCGCCCCACTGGCCGGGACTAGCGAGCACGCCGAGGCTGATCATATCGGCGACGGCGACGACCACCGCGCCGGCCTCTTTGGCAAGCTTCGCTGCCGGCGCGAGATCTTCGACGATGCCGAAGAAGTTCGGCTGGCTGAGCACGACGCAGGCGGCGTGCTCGTTCAAGTTCTCCCGCAGCAGATCGAGGTCGACGCAGCCTTGCTTGGCCGGCAGGACGACCAGTTCCGCATCGAGGAATTGCAAGTAGGTCGCGAGCGTGTGGCGATATTCCGGATGCAGCGTTTCGCACACGATCACGCGCCGCCGCGCGTCGGAGACCGACAAAGCGAGCAGGACGGCTTCGACGCAGGCGCTGGCGCCGTCGTACAGGCTGGCATTGGAAACGTCCATGCCGGTCAGCTCGCAGATCATCGTTTCGTATTCGAACATGACCTGCAGGTTGCCCTGGGCGACCTCGGGCTGGTACGGCGTATACGAAGTAAAGAACTCGCCGCGGCCGGCCAGCGCATCGACCGCTGCCGGGATGAAATGATCGTAGGCGCCGCCGCCGAGGAAGCACACCCGATCGCCGACCCCTTGATTGCGCTTAGCCAACCCGCCGACATGCCGCGTCAGTTCGAGCTCCGACATCGGCGCCGGAATCGCCAGCGGTCGCTTGAGCCTGAGCTCTTGCGGGACACCGGAAAAGAGTTCATCGATCGAACCTGCGCCGATCGCGCGAAGCATCTCGCGCTGGTCGTCAGGCGTGTTGAAAAGATAAGCCATTGCTGTGTGATTCCCGAACGGTTTTCGTGGTGCTTTTAGGGCCAAAGGCCCGAGATTCCTTAGCCCAGCCCGCCAGGGCTGGGACGCCGCGGACGCAAGCGATCCCAGCCCTGGCGGCTGGGCTAAGGGATTGCGGAACTTTGGTCCTCGCGACCGGCGTTGAACCGCGGGCTAACGCCCTGCGGCTGATGTTATTTGGCACACTGTGCTTGATACTGTTGGTAGCTCAGCAGGTTGTCGAGCGATGCGCTATCGTCGAGTTTCACTTTCATGATCCAGCCGTCGCCGTAGGGATCTTTCGACAAGGTGTCGAGGCGATCGACCAGTTCTTTGTGCACGGCGACGACTTCGCCCGAGACGGGGCTGTACAGAGGACTAACTGCTTTTACCGATTCGACTTCACCGAACTCTTGCCCCGCAGTCACCTTTTGGCCCACTTTGGGCAGGGCCATGTAGACCAGGTCGGTCAGTTGCTCGATGGCGAAAGCTGTGATGCCGATGGTCGCAATCTTCTGGCCGTTCTCGCTGGAGACGCCGACCCATTCGTGCGACGGGTTGTAGCGCAGTTCTTCCGCTTTCATCACTGAGGTGTCCTTTGAAAATCACGAGGTGCGTTTGGTGAAGGGGAGTTCGGTGATCGTGCCATTGGCGTGCGAGCCGCGAATGTCGACGTCGAGCGTCGTGCCCGCTGTCGCCATGCTCGGGGCGACATAGGCCATGGCGATCGGTCGCTCGAGCGTCGGCGAGAAAGTGCCGCTGGTCACTTCGCCGACCTGCCGCGAATCGCTGTCGAAGATCGCCGCTCCTTCGCGAGCGACGCGGCGGCCTTCGAGCGTCAAGCCGACGCGCACCGCCGACGGCGCGGCCTGGCTCTTGCGCTCCAGCGCGTCGATGCCGATGAATTGACGTCCTTCGAGATTGACGGCGAATGCGAGGCCGGCTTGATACGGATCGATGTCTTCGCTGAGCTCGTGGCCGTAGAGCGGCATGCCGGCTTCCAGACGCAGCGTATCGCGAGCTCCCAGCCCGACGGGCACCGCTCCCGCGTCGCGGCCCGCCAGCAGAAAGTTCTCCCACACGCGCCGCGCATCGTCGGCGCGGACGATCAATTCAAAACCATCTTCGCCCGTGTATCCGGTGCGCGAGACGATGCACGGCTTGCCGAATTGTTCGGTGACTAGGCCGCGGTAGCGGCGAAGATTGAGAACTTTTTTAGGGAGCAACCGCTCGGCCAGCTCGATCGCCTTGGGGCCTTGGACGGCGATCATCGCGGTGTCGCTGGTCGCATCGCGGACGCTCACATCGGGGAAGTCGGCGACGTGCGGCTGAATCCACTTAGCGATCTTGGCGTGGTTGCCTGCGTTGACGACCAACAAGAAGAACTGGCGGCCGCTGGGGCTTTCCAGGCACGAGACCAGCACGTCGTCGAGGATGCCACCTTCCTCGTTGCACATGAGCGAATACCGAACCATGCCGGGCCGCATGTCGCTGACGCGCCGCGTCAGCAAGTGATCGAGCA
>JBQCEI010000673.1:0-6585 GCA_051960375.1 Aureliella sp.
TTGGGCCCTGCTTTAACGGGCCTCGCGTCACCCCGCCGGGCCGGGGGTTTACGCACGCTGTTTTTGCCCGCGGCCCCCGGTCGGCGCGCGGCTAAACACGGCCTGCCTCCACCGCGCTCTCCGCGTCTCCGCGGTAAAACTCTTCCACCAGTGAGCGCAGAACCTTCTGAGCGGCTTCAATGGTTTGTTCAATTTGCTGCATGGTGTGGGCCTGCGAGAAGAACAAAGCTTCGAATTGGCTGCAGGGCATGTAGACTCCTTCGTCGATCAAGCCCCAGAAGTATTTGGCGAATCGAGCGCGATCGCAGTGTTGAGCTTCCTCCCAGCCGAACACATCGGTGTCGACAAAGAAGAGCGTCATCATGCTGCCGACGCGTTGCAGGCGGTGCGGGATACCGGCGGCGGTGGCTGCATCGCACAGGCCGCGCTCTAGCTCGGCTCCCAACTTCTCGAGGTACTCATACGGCGGCTCGTCGCGCAGCAGCCGCAGCGTGGCGGCTCCGGCTGCGGTGGCCAGCGGGTTGCCGCTGAGCGTGCCAGCCTGAAACACTTTGCCCGAGGGGAGCACCTGATCCATCAAGTCGATGCGGCCGCCGTAAGCGCCCAGCGGCATGCCGCCGCCGACGATCTTGCCGAGCGTCGTCAAGTCGGGCGTCACGCCATAGAACGCCTGGGCTCCGCCATGAGCGACTCGGAAACCGGTCATCACTTCGTCGAAGATCAGCACCGAGCTGTGATGCGAGCACAGTTCGCGAGCCGTCTCGAGAAAGCCTGGCCGCGGCGGCACGCAGCCCATGTTGCCCACGACCGGTTCGAGAATCACCGCGGCGATCTCGGGGCCGAAACTCGCGAACGCTTCGGTGAGGGCTTCGATGTCGTTGTATTCGAGAACCAACGTGTCTTTTGAGGTGCCAGCCGTCACGCCGGGCGAATCAGGGACGCCGAGGTTGGCCGCGGAGCTGCCGGCTGAGACGAGCAGGCTGTCGACGTGGCCGTGATAGTTGCCGGCAAATTTGATGATCTTGTCGCGATGCGTCGCGCCGCGGGCCAAGCGAATGGCGCTCATCGTCGCTTCGGTGCCGCTGCTGACAAGTCGGACCTTGTCGATGCTCGGCACCGCCTCGATGATCAGCTCGGCCAGATCGCTTTCCGCTTCGGTCGGCGCGCCATAGCTGGTGCCCAGTTCAGCCGCCCGCACGATCGCTTCGATCACTTGCGGATGGGCGTGGCCGAGAATCATCGGGCCCCACGAACCGATGTAATCGAGGTAGCGATGTCCATCGATGTCGAACAGATACGGCCCGGCCGCTTGCTGAATAAACAGCGGCGAGCCGCCGACGGCATGGAAAGCTCGAGCCGGACTGTTGACGCCGCCAGGCATCAATTGGCAAGCTCGCTTGTACGCGGCTTGGGACCGTGCGTGCGATAACCGGCTAGACGTTTCCACGGGTTCAGTTCCTTCTCGAAGTATCGGCTGCCACGGATGTTCACGGGGGCGTTCATTTTCGCCCAAAAAGGGGTCTTCGGGGAGGGCGCTTGAGGTGCGCTGTTTTTTTACCGCGGAGGCGCGGAGAGCGCGGAGAAACGCAGAGGTTGTTTTACTTGGCGGCGGCTTCGAATCTTGCTTTCCACCAGGGTGGTTCGATTTCGTGGCTGGTGAGTGCGAGCGAGGCGATTTGAGCGGCGGCTTGGGACTCGCCGCGGGCGACGCGCCAGCGGATTTCGAGCCAGCGGGAGCGAAGATAGCTCTCGCTGTTCTTGCTCGTCCCGAGAGCGACGCGTTTCAAAATACGCACCGCTTCATCGAAACGCTTGGCATCGCTCTGCGCGAGCGCAGCGGCGTAAACCAGTTGCAGCTGCGGATCGCGGGCGTGTGTGTCGGCGAGCTGTCGGATTTCTTCGAGCGCGGCCCCGGCGTCGGGGCTGCCAGGGTGACGGATCATGCGCAGTCGCAACCCGACGACCTCCAGAGCCGGGGCAGACGGAGCGTCGGCTTCGTCGCTCCAAGCGATCTGCTCGGCAACGCTTGCCCAAAGCGGGACTTGACTGGCGGAAAGTTCGTCCATCGCCTCGACCATCGCTTTGCCCCAAGCGAGCGCGACCACTTTGGAGAGTTGCTCGGAGGCGAGCAACCCGAGCGCACTGCGACAGGCGGTGGCGTCGCCGCGCCGCGCAGCGGCCAGCGCTCGCACGGCAGCAAGCAACGCTCCATCTTCGAGGCTTTCCTCGGCTGCGTGCGAAGGGAGCTTGAGTCCCGTCATCGCTTCAGCTTCGGCTTGCGTCAGCGGTTCGGTGAGCATCGCTGCGGCCAGCGCGACGACCGCGGCGGTTGGTTGGCATGCAGCGAACTTGCCATCGCGTACCGCGGATACGACGCCCGCTTGCTGGGCCGACACTTGCGGCAGCGGCACTTTGCCCAGCAACGTATCGAGCCAAGCCTTGAGGGCTCGCGATTTCGTCTCGGACTGCTGAGCGCTGGCGGCTCGCTCGGCCCACATGCTGGCCAAGTCATTAAAGCGTTTTTTGCGTGTGAGCCAGTTGGCCAGATACTCTTCGGCCTTGAGCGACTCGGGGGCTTCTGGCCAGCGCTCGAGCTGCGTTTGCAACGTGCGTTCATAGCGAAGAGCCAAGTCGGCATCACGGGGCTGCGACTTTTGGGGCTGTGCCTTTTGAGGCTGTGTCTTTGAGGATTGGGCCTGGAGCGCTTGAGCGAGCGACCAGGCCGCCAGCGCGTAGGCCGCTGGCGCTGTTTCGACATCGGGGTTGGCATCGGCGGCGGGAATGAGCGTGTCGGCGGCGGCCAGCCAATCCTTGTCACGCTGCAGCAGAGCGGCGGCTTGCATCGCGAACTGGAGCGCCGCCTCGCCATTGCCCGAGGCTTGTGCGTTCTGGCTGGCAGTGCGGAGTTTGGCGATCGCGGCCGTCGTTTGACCGCCGGCGAGCAACTGTCGCACTTCGACAGTGACGAGATCATCGAGATGATGATCGCCGTCGGCGCTTGCCTGTTTGCTGGTCGACGAGCCGACCAGCAGCGCATCGGCGCGGTTGCGCCAATAACCGCCGTATTTCTTTCCGAGGTCAGCCGCTTGGGCGATGATCGTCTTGAACTGTTCGGTGCGCTGCGCCGCGTCGAGCTTGTCGAGCCTGGCCAGCATCACGCGTATGCGGTTCAGTTCGACTTCGGGGCCGGTGAAGTTAGCAGTCAGCGTTTGCAGCGCTTGCTCGGCTGCGGCCACATCGCCATCGCCGCATAATGCTTCAACGACCGCCGAACCGGCGCGCAAGCGGGCTCGCGGACTAGGCAGGACCGGCGGCCCTGCCGCATCGGCGGTCACGACATCGGTGTTCGCTGCCGCTTCGACTGGGCGTTCGTTCAAGATGCTGAGCAACATCTCCAGCGATTCATCGCGCTTGCCCGCTTCGAGTCCGGCGGTGGCGCGGGCGACGAGCAGTTCGTCGCGGGCTGGCCAATCTTGCGGAGCTCGCAGCAGCATCTCGCCCGCGATGCGATCGACATCGGCCGCCGCGGCCGCGCGATCGCTCGAGCCGGGCGGATAGGCTCGTGAGCGCACCAACAAGGCTTCGCAGCGCAAGAGCGTGCAATCGACCGACAGAGCGAGCAGCTCGCTGCTGGGCGCCTGCGTTTTCGCTGTCGCGCTCCGCGGTTCGCTCAGCGGCAAACGCTTTTGGACGTCAGCCTCGACATCGTCCAGGCGCTGGAGCGCGCGCCGCACTGCTTGCAAGGCCGCTTCGCGCTGCGGCGTAGCTGCGGGGGTCGAGAGCCACTTGGCCAGCCCTTGTTGGGCTCGCAGCAGATCGCCGCGAGCCAGCTGCCAGGCGAGCCACGGCAAGCGCGGATCGCTGGGAAACTGGCGGCGGTATTCTTCTTCGAACTGGACAACTGTTTGCCAAGCCGCATCGCTCTCGGCCGACTCGAGCAAGGCGGCCTGGCACAGGCATTCCATTTGACGCATGGCCCAGCGGGCTCGCAGCGGAGCTTGCTCGCTGTAGTGTTCCACCTGGGCGCGGCAGTAGCGCGTGGCGGCGTTGGCCAGCCCTTCTTCGCACATCTTGCGCAGGGCTTCGTCTTGATAGTCGGGAGTCACGCCACGAGCGATCGGCGCCGCGGCGCATAGCAACAGCCCTGCCGCGCAGGCGATCGAGGCCAATCGCGCCGGCCGCTTCATGCTTGTTCCCCGTGGGCAGGCAGGCCGCGCGGCGAGGCCATCACTTGGCGATACGCTTCGTACATGACGACGCCGGCGGTCGTCGAGAGATTGAGGCTCCGCACCGGTCCGGGCATCGGCAACGAGACTTGGCGCTCAGCCGGATGCGCCGCTCGCAGCGAATCGGGCAGACCGCACGATTCGCGGCCCAGCACCAAGATGTCCCCTGGGCGGTACTGAGCCTCGGCGTAGCCCACTTGGCCGAACTTGGTCACCAGCCACATGCGCGACGTGTCGAGTCGCTCGCAAAGCTGATCCCAACCGCCGACAACTTCCCAATTGAGATCTTGCCAGTAATCGAGCCCCGCGCGCCGCAGCCGACTGGCATCGAGCCGAAAACCGATCGGGCGGACCAGCCAGAGCTTGGCCCCCAGAGCGACGCAGGTGCGTCCGATGTTGCCCGTGTTTTGCGGGATTTCCGGTTGATAGAGAACGACGTGAAGCCACGGCTCGGCCTGCGAAGGCTGTGGTTCCATCCCGGTAGCGTGCATGGCGAGACTCTTTTAAAACCGTTACGCTAAGAGCTTGTCGAAAATCAGCCGGCACGTGGTAGCGTCCGGTTTCCTGGCGCCAACCGCGGGCTAACGCCCTGCGGCTAATGTTAAGTAGTGCTGACGTCATTGCTAAAGTGACGTCCGACGTTCGCATCTCGTCCCTCGCCAATTAACGCTTGTCATTCTATGCCAATTCAAGTCACCTGTCCTGGCTGCTTAAAACGCTTTCAAGTCGCCGATAAATTTGCCGGCAAGACCGGCCCCTGCCCCAACTGCAGCAAGCCGATCACGATTCCGAGCAAGAGCGACGAAGTCGTCATTCATGCTCCCGAAGCGGCCGGCCCGAAGGATGCCAAGGGCAGGCCGATATTCAAACCGATTCGCCGCCAAGAAGTCAAAATCACCTTGCCGATTGCGCTGGCAGTCGCTGCAGTGACAGTGATTGCGATCGGCGTGGCGCTGATCGTGCGCTTTAGCATGCCCGAACCGCCCACGGCGCTGCTAGTGCTCGGCACGATGCTGCTCGCGCCGCCGATCGCCTTCGCGGGCTATTGGTTCCTGCGCGACGACGAACTCGAGGGTTTTCAAGGGACCGAGCTGCTGGCCCGCTGCGGTATCGTCTCGCTTTTTTTCATGCTCACCTGGGGCATCTATGCAGTGGTGCCCATGTATGTCGGCGGTTTTCATAAGCTGGCCGAGATCGAGACGCCGTATTTGTTCTTCGTCATTCCGGTGATGATCGTCATCGGAGCGGCTGCCAGCACGCTGGCGCTCGAACTGGAAACCTCGCAAGGCAGTTTGCATTACATGCTGTACTTCGCCGTGACGCTGTTCCTGGCTTTGATCATGGGGACCGAGCTCGCTCAGCCGTTTGCCAGCTCGAAGAGCAGTTCGCCGGCGCCCGCGCCCGCGACTGCGCCCGCCACTGCGCCAGCCAGCGCGACCAAGGCTCCTACCGCGCCGAACACGCAACCCAAGCCGCCGGCTGCTCCGACCAAGCCGAGCGATAGTTCGGGCAAGAAACCGCGATTGTTGCAGTAGGGCTCGTTTTTTCACCGCGGAGGACGCGGAGAGCGCGGAGAGGAAAGGCATTCTGTGATGAGATGGATCAATAAGGTTCGAGCGAAGTTTTTCATAGCGATTGCCGGATTGGCTGTGCTCGTCTTTTCGACTGCTTGCCAGGTCCGCGCCCCGAGCAATGTCGCCGAGGCGCAGGAGCCAGAGGCGACGCAGGCGCCGGTTGCGCCAGTCACGTCGGCTGAGAGCCTTTGGCACCGCGCGCAGGGCGAGGACTGGGCGGCTTTCCTCGGGCCGCGCGGCGATGGCACTTCGGCCGAAAAAGGAATCGATCCGGAACTTTGGAAACCACATCCGCGGCTGGTCTGGCAATTGCCGCTGGGGATGAGCTACGGCGGACCGGCTGTCGCCAAGGGACGCGTGCTCGAATTCGATCGCGAGGAACGCATGGAGCGGCTGCGATGTCTCGAAGCCGAGACAGGCAAGCTGCTGTGGAAGTGGTATGACGAAGTCGAATATGAAGACATGTACGGCTACAACAACGGGCCGCGATGCATGCCCGTCGTCGATGGCGATCTGGTCTATGTCTACGGCGTCGCTGGCAAGCTCTCGTGCGTGACGCTGGCCGACGGCAAGACGGTCTGGCAGCGCGATTTGACCAAAGAGTTCGGCGTCGTGCAAAACTTCTTCGGCGTGGCAAGCACGCCGTACGTCTCGGGCGATCAGCTGCTGGTCATGGTCGGCGGCAGCCCGCCCGAATCCCAGTACGTTCCCACCGGCAGGCTCGACCTGGTCAAGCCCAACGGATCGGCGATCGTCTCACTGGATAAACGCACCGGCAAGGAGCG
>JBQCEI010000674.1:0-6889 GCA_051960375.1 Aureliella sp.
TTGATCCATCACTTCGAAAATATCATGCCCAACCGTCAGCCCGCGCCGCCCAAAGAAAGCGTCTACGCGGCTACGGAATCGCCCAACGGCGAGCTCGGTTTCTACATCGTTTCCGATGGCTCGTTCCGCGCTTATCGCGCACGAACCCGTCCACCGTCGCTGATTCATTTTGCACTGTTCCCGCGCTTGATCCGCGACTGCATGCTCAGTGACGTGGTTGCGGTTCTTGGAAGTCTGAACATCATTGCGGCGGAGTTAGATCGATGAGCGCACTTTCCGAAAGCGCCAAACAGCAGATACGCGATCATTTTTCGCGCTACCCGAATAAGCAGGCAGTGACCCTGCCGGCCCTGCACATCGTCCAGCAGGAAGCCGGCTGCGTGTCGCGCGAAGCGATCAAGGAAATCGCCCAGCTGCTCGAGCTCTCGCCCGCGCAGATCTACGACACGATGACCTTCTACGGATTCTTCAAAACCGAACAGAATCCGCTCGGCAAGCGCCGCATTTGGGTCTGTCGCTCGCTCTCGTGCATGCTGCGCGGCGGCGATGAATTGCTGGCCGAAGTTTGCGACCGACTGCACGTACAGCCCGGCGAGAAGACGGCCGACGGCGGCGCGACGATCGAACTGGCCGAGTGCCTCGGCGCCTGCGACGGAGCTCCGTGCATCCTGGTCGACGATGAATTGCAACTGAACGTCACCGCCGATGACGTCGTCAATCTGGCGGAGGCCCGTTCATGAGCGATGCATCGTTTGAACCCGTCCTGCTCGCTCGGCTCAATACGCCGAACAGCCAATCGATCGAAACGTATCAGGCCACTGGCGGCTACGCGGCGCTTCGCAAAGCGCTGGCGATGGAGCCCAAGGCGGTCGTCGATACGGTGATCAAGTCGGGCCTTCGCGGACGCGGCGGCGCGGGCTTCTCCACCGGCACCAAGTGGACCTTCCTCCCCAAGGACATCCAAGGGCCAGTCTATCTGTGCATCAACGGTGACGAAAGCGAACCGGGCACCTTCAACAACCGCGTGCTGATCGAAGAAGATCCGCATCAAGTGCTCGAAGGCATCGTCATCACCGGCTATGCCACCCGCGCATCGACCGCTTACTTTTACCTGCGCTACGAATACGGTCGCTGCTATCGCACGCTGCAAAAAGCGATCGACGAGATGTATGCCAACAACCTGCTTGGCCAGAACATTCTCGGTTCGGGCTATAGCCTCGACATCCATCTCCATCGCGGCGCCGGCGCGTATATCTGCGGCGAAGAAACCGGCCTGATCGAAAGCCTCGAGGGCAAGCGCGCCTGGCCGCGGATCAAGCCGCCGTTTCCGGCGATCGAAGGCGCTTTCCGCCGGCCGACGGTGGTCAACAACGTCGAGACGATGGCCTGCGTCACGCAGATCCTCGATCGCGGCCCCGAGTGGTTCCAGTCGATGGGCGTGCCCAAAGATCCGAACAATCCGCGCGACGGCGGCAGCTATGGCCCGAAGCTCTACTGCATCAGCGGTCACGTCAATAAACCGGGGCTGGTCGAATTGCCGCTGGGTATCACGGCTCGCCAGCTGATCGATAACTACGGCGGCGGCGTCTGGAAAGGTCGCAAGGCGAAAGCGGTCGTTCCCGGCGGCATCAGCATGGGCTTTCTATCGGCCGACGAACTCGATACGCCGCTCGACTTCAACGGTCCGGGCAAGGTTGGCTGCTTGGGGCTGGGTACCGCGGCGGTGGTTGTGATCGACGATCACACCAGCATGGTCGACGTGCTCTACAACACCTGCCGCTTTTTCGCGCACGAATCTTGCGGCCAGTGCACGCCGTGCCGCGAAGGCACCGCCTGGTCGATGAAGATCCTGGCTCGCATTCGCGAAGGGCGGGGGACTTTGAAAGACCTCGACACGCTGACCGACATCAGCAACACGATCGGCATCATGCCCGGCACGACGATCTGCGGCTTGGCCGACGGTGCCGCCTGGCCGATCAAGAACGCGCTCAAAAAATTCCGCCCCGAGTTCGAAGAGTACATCAAGAGCGGCCGACGCAGCGAATCGCGCGAAGCGGTCGCCGCGCACTAAGGTAAGCAAACACACAAGCAGAGCTATTGCCATTGCGCTGCCCGCCGCGGCGGCGCGACAATCTGGAGAGGGCCCAAAGTGGCAACCGTACTGGTCAATGACGTCGAAGTAGAAGTCGGCCCGAAAGAAAACTGCATCGTGGCCGCGCGCCGCGCCGGGGTCGAGATTCCGCATTACTGTTGGCATCCCGAACTGTCGGTCGTCGCCAGCTGCCGCATGTGCCTGGTCGAAGTCGGCGAGAAGAAGCCCGATGGCTCGATCGTCATGGCACCCAAACTGGTCCCGGGTTGCCAAACGCCGGTCAAAGACGGCACCGTCATTCGCACTGACACCGAGAAGGTGCGAGCCTCGCAAGCTCAGCAGCTCGAGTACCTGCTGCTGAACCACCCGCTCGATTGCTCCATCTGCGATCAAGCCGGCGAGTGCTATCTGCAAGACTACACCTACAAGTTCGGCAACGCACACAGCCGACTGCATGAACCCAAAGTGCAGCGCGTCGACAAGTACCACATCGGCGACGAGATCGCTCTGTTCACCGATCGCTGCGTGATGTGCACGCGCTGCGTTCGCTTCACCCGCGAGTACAGCGGCACGAGCGAATTGCAGGTGATCAGCCGCGGCAGCGTCGAAGAGATCGACGTCTTTCCGGGCGAGCCCTGCAACAACAAACTGGCCGGCAACGTGGTCGACCTCTGCCCGGTCGGCGCTCTGTGCAGCAAGGACTTCCTGTATAAGAAACGCGTCTGGTGGCTCAAGAGCCAGAACACCGTGTGCAACTTGTGCAGCACCGGCTGCAGCATCCACGCCGATCAAGACGACAACGTCCTGTACCGCATTCGCCCGCGCGAGAATCCGCAGGCCCAGGGCTGGTTCATGTGCGACGAAGGCCGATTCGGCTGGAAATACATCCACAGCGAAGATCGCTTGCTCGCCCCGCGCATCGGGCCGCTGACCGGTGAGATCCCCGAAGAGACCGAAGCAGCGGTGCCCGAACTGGCTGATGCAGCCGAGCTCTCCGAAGCAGCCGCCGTGGTCGCCTCGGTGCACCTGGGCTGGCAACACTCCGAACTGCACGGCCACGAGATGCCGATGCCGACCGGGATCGACATGCCGACCGACTTGGCTGCGGTCGATCCTTGGCCGGCTGCGATCTCTGCCACCCGCGCTGCGATCAACTCGTCGCTCTAACAAGATCCGCATGGCTTCATCGTCGTTTTCTCGCCGATGATGACGATCGAAGAAGCGTACTTGCTCGCCAAGATCTTCCGCAGCGGCTCGGCCCGCGCGACGCTGGCCATGGGTCCGGTGCCGGTCGTCGGCCAAGACGATCGCTATCCCAAAGACTACAAAGGCGACCAGCCGCCCGCCGAGAAAACCCGCTTTACGATTCGCGCCGAAAAATGCCCGAACCGCCGCGGCGTCGAAATGGTTTTAAAACATTTTCAGGGCGAAGTGATTCCGTTTGAGTCGGTTGTCAAACGGATCCAGGACAACGAAGTCAGCGCCGCGTATGTCGTCGGCGGCTATACGCACGACTATCCCGTCGGCAGCGGTTTCGATGCCGATGCGGTCGAAGCCTTGAGCAATCTGTCGTGCTTGATCGTTCAAGACATCTTGCGTTCGCCGCTGACCGACGCAGCCACGATCGTCCTGGCCGGCGGCAGCTTCGCCGAGCGCGAAGGGACGTTCATCAATCACGCCGGACTGGCCCAAGCGATTCGCCCGGTCATCCGCGCGCTGGGCGATGCTCGAGCCGACGGCCGCATCCTGTTCGAACTCGCCGGCCGCATCGGACTGTTCAACGCAGCGGTCATTCGCCGCGAGATGGCTCAAGAGATTTCCGCCTTTGCGGCTCTGGCCGGCGGCGAACTCGGTGAACTAGGAACGTTCCTCAATCCACCTTCCCAACCTGCAAAAGCGTGATTGATATGCTCGACTGGCAAACAATTTGGCCCCCGCTAGCCGCCATCGCAATCATCTTGGCGGTCGTTCCGGTCGTTGGGTTGTACGGCACATTCGTCGAACGCAAAGTCGCCGCTTGGATCCAGGATCGCGTCGGTCCCAACCGTGTCGGACCGGCCGGCTTGTTTCAAGCCGTCGCCGACGGCATCAAGATCTTTCTCAAAGAACAAGTCGTCCCCGCCCACGTCAATAAGTTCGTCTACTTCTTCGCGCCGACGATCGGACTGATCTGCGCGATGCTCGCGATCGCCGTCGTTCCGTTTGGCCCGACCGATCCGAACGATCAGCAAGGCTTCCGGGCGATCATCGCTCCGGGAGTCGACATCGGCCTGTTGTTCCTGCTGGCCATCTCAAGCCTGTCGGCCTACGGCATCATCCTGGGTGGCTGGGCTTCGAACAACAAGTACAGCTTGTTCGGCGCGATTCGTTCATGTGCTCAGTTCATCAGCTACGAGATTCCGCTGGGCCTGTCGGTGCTGGGCATCGTGATGCTCGCCGGCACGCTGAACATCGAACAGCTCGTTGCCGCCCAAGGCCCCGGCATCGCCCACTGGAACGTTTGGTGGCAACCGCTGGCGGCGCTGCTGTTCTTCACCGCCGCGCTGGCCGAGACCAACCGCCTGCCGTTCGACTTGCCCGAATGCGAACAAGAACTGGTCGGTGGTTTTCACACCGAATACAGCGGCATCAAGTTCGTGCTGTTCTTCCTCGCCGAATACACGCACGTGGTCACGGTCAGCTTTTTGACGGTGCTGTTGTTCTTCGGCGGCTGGCACTTCCCGGGTTTGACCGGACCGGTCGATGCGACGCTGGGCGGATACGCGCTGCGTTGGGTCGTGCTGCTGGTGAAAGTCTTGATCGTGTTTTTGGTCATCGTACAACTTCGCTGGACCTTGCCGCGATTCCGCTTCGACCAGCTGATGGGCTTGGCGTGGCGCGGCATGATTCCGCTGGGCGTGCTGAACCTGGCAGCGGTGATCGTCGTGTTGTCGCTCGATATTTCGCCGTACTGGCTCGCGCCGCTGACGCTCGCGTTTCTCTTCGCTGCGGCGGGATTGAACGCTCGAGCCGTTACCCAACGCAGCCGAATGTTGGCAACCAGAACAGCGACCGGCAGCTACTAGTTACTAGCAACTGAAAAATCATGAGCCAAACATCTAAACACTCCAAGAGCGTCAAATGGGCCGAGCCGCCCAAGATCGGCTTGGCCGAAGCTCTCTACTTGCCGGCGATCGCTCAAGGGATCGCGACGACGGTCAAGCACATGATCTCGGGCAAGCCGATGACGCGCCAGTATCCAGAAGTCGAGCCCGATATTTCGCTGAACTATCGCGGCGTCCATCGCCTCAACCGCGATGACAAGGGACGCGTCAAGTGCGTCGCTTGCTTCCTGTGCCAGACCGCTTGCCCGGCCGATTGCATTCGCATCGAAGCGACCGGTACCGACAAGAGCGATCCGAACTGGGCCGACCGCGACAAGTATCCGGCCAGCTTCGTCATCGACGAACTGCGCTGCATTTACTGCGGCATGTGCGAAGAAGCTTGCCCGGTCGACGCGATCGAACTGACGAGCATCTACGACCTGACCGGCCTGTCGCGCGAGCAGATGTTCTTTGACAAAGAGAAGCTGCTCAGCGTTTACGACGAAACGGTCAACTCGGGCCAAGACCCGATCCGCACCCGCCGCGGAGCGCTCAGCCCCGCCTCCGAAACGGCTCCTGAAGCCCTCAAGGCTCCGCCACCTCCCGGCGGCGGCCTGATCTGCGGCTCGCCGCTCAAGTCCGAAGCCCAAAAGTAAAAGCGTCGCCTGCCGCACCAGTCACCCAGCGACCGGCTGTTCCCTGAAGCCTGACCCCTGAAGCCTGAAGCCTGACCCATGCTCGAAGTGCTC
This sequence comes from Aureliella sp., assembly GCA_051960375.1. Lineage (GTDB taxonomy): Bacteria > Planctomycetota > Planctomycetia > Pirellulales > Pirellulaceae > Aureliella. The sequence continues at coordinate 5,925 of JBQCEI010000674.1, forward strand.
GAAACCATCCTGACGCTCGCCTTCTCCGGCGCGGCGCTGCTGGCCGCGATCGGCTTTGTCGTCTTTCGACAATCGGTCTACTCGGCCTTGTGCTTCACGGCGGCCGTGCTGGCAGCCTCGGGCTTGTACATCTTGCAGAACGCTTCGTATGTCGCTGCGGCAACGATGGTCATCTACGCCGGGGCGACGATCATCATCTTTCTATTCGTGCTGATGTTTGCCCAGCATTCGCACGTGCAGCACTTCGAGCTCCAGTATTCCAACCTCGGCGTGGCTCTGGTCGCTTCGACCTGCTTGGTCCTCTTGCTCGGCTATGCAGTTTCGACGCGCGGCGAACTGACGACGCGGCCCCAAGTAGTCAGTCCAGCGCCGGCTCGCGAAGCGGCCTCGGGCAAATCGGTATCAGCCGCCGAAGTTGCGGCACCTTCGCCCGAGCAAACCGGCACCACGGTCGCCGATCTGGGCCGAGTCACTTACACGCGCTATCTCTGGGCGATTGAATTGGCGGGCACGCTGCTGCTGATTGCGGCCGGCGGTGCGATCATCATTGCTCAACGCGAACCACACACCGCTGCGCCCTCGGGAGTCTCCGCATCATGACTAATCTGCTGCTGTTTGTCGGCGCGCTTCTGTTCGGTTTCGGCATGTTCGGTTTTCTGACGCGCCGCAACTTGATCCTGATGTTTCTGTCGCTCGAGATGATGCTCGCCGGCGTATCGCTGAACTTCATCGCCTTCGGAAATCAGCACGGCGATCTGGGGGGCCAGGTCTTCGTGCTGGTGATCCTGACGGTGGCAGCCTGTGAAGCGGCGTTGGCTCTCTCGCTGATCGTCGCTCTATATCGCAGCCGTCACTCGCTGGACGTCAACGTTTGGCGTTCGCTCCGTGAGATCAACCTCTGCGATCGCGATCGCGTCGAGAAAATGGAAGCGGCCATGGAGCCTACCGATACCAGCACGACCTAC
>JBQCEI010000675.1:0-8085 GCA_051960375.1 Aureliella sp.
CTTGGCCACCGAGCAGTTCGACGACTACGTCAAACGCGTGCACGTTTTCATCGCACCTGGGCGAAGAGCCGAGTTGCAACTTTCGCGCGAGCAGTTGGCGGAGGAGTTGCTGGCTGCTGCCAACTAGACTCGCCATGTTTTTAACCGCGGGGGACGCGGAGAGCGCGGGAGGAAAACGTTACGACGCGGTAGTGGCTAGGTCGCGGAGGGATTGTTGGGTGTTGCGGACGATCGCGTCGGCCTCTTCGAGTCCTGCGGCCAGCGTCTTGAGGTAGCGGCCACCCTGCTTTTCATCCCGCTTGGTCAGTGCGGTCTTCAGGCCTTCGATACTCTCGTCGCACTGCTTGAGGACATACGCTACTTTTTCGCGCTGGATCGGATCGCTGACTTGCTCGGGCGGATTTTCCACGAGACTCTTGCAGCCCCTTTGCAGCTCTGCCAATCGCTGCACCAGCACGTCGCGGATCTTGGGTTTCTTGTTGAACCAATCGTTCATCGAATCGGCCAGCAAGTTGACGTATTGTTCGTCGCGGATCTGAGCGGCTACGACATCTTCGCGGATCAGACCCCAGGGCTTGAGCTGTTCCTTCACCCACCAAGCCATCCCGACGAACAGCGCAAGGGCCAAGCATGCCAAGGCCCCGATGGCTTGCACCCGGGCCCGCGTGCCCTGCAGTGCCGACCAGCGACGATGGAGGTGTGGCATCGCGAAGATGATCGACGAAGAAATCAAGCAGGTCGTCGCTAGAAAATAAATGCCGATGTCGTATGAGCCGGTAATCTCTTTGACCTTGCCTACGACCGTCGGGCCGAGGAAGCCTCCGAGGTTGCCGACCGAGTTAATCAGCCCGATGCTCCCGGCGGCGGCAGCGGCGGTCAAATACATGTTGGGCAGTGCCCAAAAGGCAGGCATGTAAGACTTCATGCCTGTGGCGGCGATGGTAAAGCAAATCAGCGTCAGCACCAGGTTGCCCTGCGTGAGCGCGGCGAAGATGAGTCCCAAAGCCCCAGCGGCGATCGGCAAGCTCGCGTGCCAACGACGCTCGTGGAAGTGGTCCGAACTCCAGCCAATGCCGAGCTGACCAATAATGACGACGAACGAGGGAATCATCGCCAGCAGCGTGACCTTCGAAGCTCCCAGATCGTACCAGTCTTCGAGAATGGCCGGCAGAAAAATCTCGACACCGTAATTGCCGGTCACTACGCCGAAGTAGACTAGACACAGCATCAGCACGTTGGGATTGGTGAGGCCGTGCAGGACCGAGCCATGATGCGCCGATCTGTGTACAGCCCGTTCCTTCTCCAGCTCGTTCTCGAGAGCATCGCGCTCCTCGGCCGTCAGCCACTTGGCATGCCGCGGCCGATCGGTCAGAGCAAGCAGCACCACGATGCCCATGACCACCGCTGGAATGCCCCAGAAGATAAAGATGCACTGCCAACCTTTGAGGCCGAACAGCAGTGGAGCACCGTTTTCGCCGATGCCTATCATCAGATTCGACACGCCATTGCCGATGATCATGGCGATCGGCGAAGCGATCAAAAAGATCGACAACGCCTTAGCCCGATCGCGCACCGTGAACCAGTGCGTCAAGTAAACGATCACGCCTGGAAAGAAACCCGCCTCGGCCAAGCCGAGCAGAAAGCGGATCGAATAGAAGTGCCATGGTTTGGTGACAAAGGCGGTCATTGCCGCGATGAGTCCCCAGGTAACCATGATCCGGCAAATCCACTTGCTGGCACTCCATCGCTCGACCAGCACTGTGCCGGGGATCTCGAGCAGAAAGTAACCCAGGAAAAAAATGCCCGAACCAAACCCGATCACCGCCGCGGTGAATTCGGGGAGCGAATGGGGCATCGTTAGCTGCGCGACACTGACATTGTTGCGATCGACGTAAGCGATGATGTAGCAAACGAAGAGCAGCGGCAGAGCACGCAGATACACCTTACGCCGCGCGCTGTTGAGCGCCGACGAGTCGACAGTGGATGTGGACAAGTGAAGGCTCCGCAGGTCATTGGGGCGAGGAGGTGGGAAAGCTCAGATTGTAATTGCGCGCGGCTCGCCCTTGTAGACCATGCTCGGTCGCTGGGCCTCTCGCTGTGGGAGGAAGAGCTGCCGCGGAGGCGCGGAGACGAAGAGGCAAACCACCATAATGCCTTGCGCGTTGGTTCGTGTGGCACTGGCTATGCCAGTGTCTTTTACCTCGAAGTTGAAGCGCCAGAAGGCCTCCAAAGTGTTCCAGTACCCACTCAACTTCCGCGCCGATTCTCGACATGCAGTCTGCCATCGGAGCGCATGTTGGGTTCTCAACGCAATAAACTTCGAAAGAAGAGCCACTGGCATAGCCAGTGCCACCCCGAGTTAAGCAATGCTTACGGCGCGAAGAACCAGGCGATGGTCAGCGCGGAGCAGACGAAGGCGGCAGCGGAGGTCGACCAGCGCGAGCCGACCGGCGCGGCCACTTGCGGCTGAGCGGCAGTCGGCCTCTGGTAAATGCGGCCGACGATCGACAGGTAATACACCGCGGCGATTGCCGCGTTGATCGCCATGATCACCGCAACCACCAGCACTGCCGTGTTCTGAGCGGTGATCGTGGTGAGGAATATCTGCAGCTTGGCCCAGAAGCCGGCGGTGAGCGGAATGCCGGTGAGGCTCAGCAGCGCAATGGTCAGCGCGACCGCTGCCAGCGGGTTGCGGTAATACAGCCCATTGAACAAGCCGAGGTCCTCGGCTGCCAACGCATCGGGCTTGACGCTGCCGATGACGGCGAACACGCCGATCGTCATCACTGCATAGGCTGCCAGGTAGTCGAAGATCGGCGCGACCGAGCCGCCGACGGTCAAGATCGCGGCCATACCCAAGAGCAAGTAGCCCGAGTGCGCGATGCTCGAGTAAGCCATCAGCCGCCTCAAGCTGTGCTGAGCCAGTGCGGCGCAGTTGCCGAGCGTCATCGTGAGCGCGGCGATGACCAGCAGCAACACGATGACCAACCACGGCAGATCACCGATCAGCAGTGTGGGACCGAGCAACCGCACCATGCCGAGAAAGCCGGCCAGCTTCGGAATAAACGACATCGTCGCCGCCAGTGGCAGCGTCGTGCCAGAGAAGACGTCGGGAGCATAAAAATGAAACGGCACGGCGGTCACGCGAAACGACAGACCGACAATCGCCAAAGTCAAAGCGACGATGCAGAAGGGAGTGCGCTCCGACACGAGTATGTTGCGAATTTCGGGCAGGTCGGTGCTGCCGGCGGCGCCGTAGAGATACGAGCAACCGAGCAGGAAAAAGCCCGAAGTGAAGGCGGCCAGCGTGAAGTACTTCAGCGTAGCTTCGCGGCCGGAATCGTCGCTGCGCGATACGCCCAACAGCACGGTGGTCGGCAAGCTGACCAGTTCCAGCGACAGAAACAAGCTGATCAAGTCGTTGGCCCCGGCGGTGTAAACCAAGCCCGCGAGCATCAGCAGCAACCAACCGTAGTAATCGGCAGCTCGATGCGGCGCAACTTGTTCCCAGCCGACGAGCACGATCAGCAATCCGGCCAAGAGCGAGAGCCACACGCCGCGGGTAACCACCGCGTCCCAAACGAACAGCGAATGTTTCGGAAGTTCCGCGGTCGGCTCGCCCACGAGCGCGAAGGCGGCTGCCAGACCAAGGCTCAGTAGCGTCAAAGCGCCCCAGATATTGCGCCGCGCCGCGCCGCTGGCTCGCATCGGGATCAGGCCCAAAGCGAGAATAGCCATGCCTGCCAGCAACAACACATTGCCCGGCGCCACGGCGGTGATCTGGTCGATGACTTGAGCTACTGTGATGTCCATGTGCGTTTTAGTTGGGGTAATTGGCTCTGGCAAAAACGGTGATCTCGGGCTGAAAGCCCAAGTGCGCGGCTGCTTAGCGAGCCGAGGTCAGTTGTTCGGTGGCAGGTGCGCGGAGGTCTGCGGCGCCAACCTCCACAGGTTTTTCGAGCGCTTTGTCGGCGACGACGCTTACGGCTGCGATCCGCTCGACATCGCTGCGGAACAGAGACATCGCTCCCAGCGGCAGGATGCCGATCGCCAGCGACAGGATCGCCAGGGCTGCGAAAGTGGCGCGTTGTTCGGGGAACAAGTCGCGAGTCGTCAGATGGCTCTGCACCACTTCGCCGTGCTTGGGAACGTCGCTCCGGCCGGCATCGTACTTTCCGAAGAGAACGTTCTGTGTCAGGCGGAACGAATACCAGGCGCCGAACACGATGCCCAGGGCGCCGATGGCGGTGAGCACCGGATGGACCTCGATCATCGAAGTCAGCGCGAGCAGCTCGCCGACAAAGTTATTCAGTCCCGGCATACCGGCGCCGGCGACGACGAAAAACACCATGAAGAACGCCAGGCGCGGAAACTGACTGGCCAGCCCGTGGCTGCCTTCATCCCAACGCGCGGTGCCGCGACGAGCGATCAAGCAACCGACGATCAAGAACATCGCCGCGGTGGTCAAACCGTGGTTGAACATCTGCAACGTCGCACCGGCGATGCCTTCGGTATTGAGCGAAAACATGCCCAGCGTGATAAAGCCCACGTGCGAGAGACTGCTGTAAGCCATCAGCAGTCGCATGTCGCGCTGGGCCAGCGCGGCCAGCGCACCGTACACAATCGCAATCGCTCCGAGCGTTCCGAGCACGATTGCCATCAGCGCCGTCGCATTGGGTAGCAAAGGCAAGGCGAGTCGCAGGAAACCGAACAGACCGAGCTTGAGCACCACCGCAGCCAGGAAAGCCGAAACGGTCGGATGCGATGCGCCGTAGGTCGTCGGCAACCAAGTGTGCAGCGGCAGAATCGCGGTTTTGATCCCCAAGCCGAGAAACAACAGCCAGAAGATCCAGGTCTGAGCGGTCGCTTGATCGGGATCAGTCGCACTGACGGCAGCTCGCTGCGACAGTTCTGCCAAACCGATTTGCCAATCGTTGGTGAATTCGTTGCCGTCGGAATACAAAGCGGCAATACCCAGCAGGGCGAGCACCATCGGGATGCTGCCGGCGAGCGTGTAGAGCACAAATCGCTTGGCCGCGGAGTTCGCATCGCGATCGCCCCAACCGGCGATCAGTGCGAACAGCGGCACGAGCACAGCTTCAAACCCGATATAAAACAGCAGCAAGTCCATCGCCATAAAGACGAGCAACATGCAGCCGCTGGCGATTAAGAGCCAAGCCCCGAAAGCGGCTCGGTTGCGTTCGATGGAGGTGCGGGCAAACACGAGCACGCAGAAAGTAACCAGCGTCGTCAGCAGCACCATGACGCAGCTGATGCCATCGACCCCCAGTCGCAACTGGCAAACGCCTTCAGCAAACGGGGTAGTCGCCGGCATCTGCACGTGGAACCACTTCGGGGCGTACTCCAGCTTCGGAACGATCGTCGCCGGAGCGCCGCTGGCCGCCGCTGACGGTGTTGGCACTGGCGAGCGAGCGATGCTCACTGCCAGGACGATGCTGAGGATCAAGCACCCCAGCGCGATCAGCATCGCCAGGCCTTCGCCAACCGACTCGGTCACTTGACGGCGAACCAGCAGCAACACTAGCCCGCCCAGCAAAGGCAACAGGATCAAGATCGGCAACAGAGAGGACATGGTTAGGCTTCAGGCTTAAGGCTACAGGCTTCAGGGGAAGGCTTCAGGCGTCTGGCTTCAGGTCTTGGTTTCAAGCTTCAGGTTTGAGGTTTTGGTTTTCTCTGAAGCCTGACGCCTGAAGCCTGAGGCCTCGTTCATCTCATCACGACGATGATCAAACAGATCACCAATCCGATGGCCATGACGGCGGCGTAGTTGGTCACTCCGCCGGCTTGTACGCGGCGCCAGGCGGTGCCGAATCGTTCCGGCAAGCTCACCAGCGATCGCCACATTTGGTCGACCAGATTGATATCCGACACCGCGATCATACGCGAGATGCCCTCGAGCGGTTTCACGAACAGGATGCTGTAGATTTCATCGATGTAGAAGCGATGCACGCCGGCGCTGGCCACCGCTTCGACCGCGGCTCCCAGAGCGCTCGAACGCAGGCGAACGGCGACGGTCCACCAAGCGAAAGCCAGGCCCGCCAGAGCGACGACGCTGCTGATGATCAGCATCTCCCAGCCGTGCGCGGCATGCGCGACCGCCGGCAGATACGGAATGTTTTCGAAGTAGTGTTCGAGCCGCCCAGTCGGGGCGAGCGCCGCACCCAGGCCCAAGCTGCCGATCGCCAAAACGCCCATCGGCCAGAGCATGCCAAAGGTGGCTTCGTGCGGATGCGCTCCGGCTTCGCTCGGAAAGCGTTCGTCGCCTTGGAAGGTGCGGAAGTAAGCGCGGAACGTGTAAACGGCGGTGAAGAACGCGGTCACGAAGCCGATGACCATCAGCGCCGTAAACGAACCTTCGTAGTTGGATTCACGAGCCGCTTGCGAAAGCAGCGAAAGGATGTTGTCCTTGCTCCAAAAGCCCGCCAGCAGCGGCACGCCGCCGAGGGCCGCCGCGCCGATCAAAAACAAGAGGTGCGTAAAGGGGAGCACGCGCCGCAGGCCGCTGAACTGCCGCATGTCGATCACGTCGCCCATCGCGTGCATGACATTGCCGGCGCTGAGGAACAGCAAAGCTTTGAAGAAGGCGTGCGTCGCCAAGTGGAACATGGCAGCCATCACCGCCAGGCCGATCAGGTGTTCGCCCGCTGCGCCGCAGCCGATGCCCATGAACATGTAACCGAGCTGGCTAACGGTCGAGTAAGCCAGCACGCGCTTAAGGTCGTCTTGAAAGAGAGCGATCGTTGCCGCGAGCAGAGCGGTAATGCCACCGATCCAGGCCGTCGCCACGAGCACGTCGGGGGTCAACACCAGCAGCGGCGACATGCGGCACAGCAAGTAAACGCCAGCGGTGACCATCGTCGCCGCGTGGATGAGAGCACTGACCGGCGTCGGGCCTTCCATCGCATCGGGCAACCACACATGCAGCGGAAACTGAGCTGATTTGCCAATGGCACCGAGCAACAACAGCACGCCGACTGTGGTCAGCAACATCGGTTGCTGGTCGGCCAGAGCGCGGCACACATCCGGAGAGCAGATCACGCTGTAGTCGAGCCGGCTGAAAGCACCCGCGGTCGGATTGGTCACCAGTCCAACGCCGTACCACAGCAACAGGATGCCGACCAGAAAGCCGCAGTCAGCGATGCGGTTGACCAAGAAGGCTTTGAACGCTGCCTTGGCTGCGGCCGGCCGCTGGTACCAGTAGCCGATCAGCAGATAACTGCACAGACCGACCCCCTCCCAAAACGCATACAGCACCAGCAAGTTGTTGGCTAGAACGAGCATGGCCATCGCGAAGACGAACGCGCTGAAGACGGCGAAGTATCGGGCATAGCCGGGATCGCCGTGCATGTAGCCGGGCGAATACATCACGACCAGCCAGGCGACGACGGTCACGACGCAGATCTGCATCAAGCTGAGAGTATCCAGTTGCAGGGCAACCGGAAGTTCGAAGTTGCCGATGCTCAACCACTGATAGCCGGCGATCTCGCTAATCGTGGCGCCGCTGTGCTGCCAGAGCAACGCGACGGCTGCTGCGGCCGAGATGCCCAGGCCCAACCAGGCCGGCAAGTGAGCCGTTTTCTTGCCTGCTCCGGCCAGTGACATGACCGTGCACACGAGGCATGCGGCCAGCGGAGCTAACGGAATGGTCCAGGCCAAGTTCCAGGCTAAGTTTTGGTCCATAGTGCGGTTCGGCTGCAGTGACTTGTAGGTGTTTGTTAAGGAGAGCCGGATGCGGCGGCTTTGAAGGACGCGAAGCGTGCGAAGGCCCGTCCGCTTACGTCGGCTCGATCGGTTCGCGCTCGATCGGTTCGCGCTGGATGCGTTCGCGCATCACTTGGCGGACGATCTGGTCGCGCTGGCTGGTCTCGCGCTCAACGGGATACTTCAGCGGGTCGCGGCCGGCGGGAGTGAGCTTGGGCAGCTCGCCGTAGGTCGTGCCGGTATCGGTCGGCTCCATGGCCGCTTCCATTTTCTAGACGCGGTCGCGATCGCTGAGGTTGATATCGCGGAGCGATCGCCAAAAGTTGAAGTCCAGCGATTGACTGCTGCGATATATATCGACGA
>JBQCEI010000676.1:0-7546 GCA_051960375.1 Aureliella sp.
GTGCGTGAGCAATTGACGTTAGCGCTAGCGGATTTTGTTGCGTACGGGGCCGACGCTGACGTGGCTGAAATCTAAGTTTAAGCATGAGTCCCACCGCCGCCTGCGAATCACTTCGTCGCTCGTCAAATCGGAAACTTCATCGACCGAATGACAAAAGCAGGTCGGACAGACCAGCGTGCAATTGGCACAGCTGAGGCAACGCTCGGCGACGTTATCCCACCGTGGATGCTCCAGGCGCGAAAGCAGCTTGTCGCGAATCCCGTCGGTTTCCATGCGGCGGGTGATTTGATCGACCGCTCGCTGCCGCGCATCTTCACCTCGCTGGCTTTCATCCGCCGCAGCTGCGCGAAGCGGCAGAGCTGAGGCAACATCAGCTCCTTGCTCGCTGCCGATCTCGACCAGGAATCCGTCGGGTAACTCCGTCAGAGCCAGATCGAAGCCTTGGCGGCACCGCGGTCCGGTACCCATCGACGTGCAAAAGCAAGTGCTGGCCGACTGAGTGCAATTGACCGCGACGATGAAGGCCTTCTCGCGGCGAGCTGCATAGACCGGATCGTAATAATGTTGACCGATGAAGGTCCGGTCTTGAACATCGATCGCGGCGAGTTCACACGCCCGGACGCCGATGAATGCGTACTTGGGCGCGTCGACCGGCACGTCTTCGACCGTCCACTGGCCGCTGACGTTGCGCGACTTCTGGACGTCCAGCAGCGGTGGAAACAAGTACTTCTTCCAGGAATGCGGTCCGACCGAATAGCCGAAGACCGCTTCATCGTCTCGCGGGAGCAGGCGATAGTGGCCGGCGGCCTGTTCGTCGGTCCAGCCTTGCGGCAAGTCGTCGACCGAAGTGATGCGGTCGTAGACGATCGCCGCGTCGGCCACGCGCGGGCCGACCAGTTGATAGTCGAGCTCGATAAGCCGGTCGAACAGTTTTTGAAGATCGGTACGTTCCAGAAATTGCATGCCGCGTCCCCGGCTGGTCAAGCGTGATGAGCGAAAAGGTCGAGCAACTGCAAACGCGTTGCAATCAGTCGCTTAGTCAGCGCGGTCGCCATCATCCTCATGAACTCGTAACCGAATCGCGGATTCGATTCCATCAGCGCCTCGAGTTCGGCGCCGCCGATGGCGATCAGTTTCACATGGTCAATGCACTGGGCCGAACACGACATGATGCCCTCGCGCACCAGCGCCGACCAGGCCACCAAATCGTCAGGCCCCAACGTCAGGACCCGGCACGGGCCTCGGCCGGGGACGGTCATCGCAAGGTCGACGCGGCCTTCGAGCAAGAAGAACACATCGCGGTTGGCTTCCCCTTCGCGAAATAGATATGCGCCGGCGTCATACTCCAACCAGCGGCCCACCTCGACTAGCCGGCTGAGATGCTCGGGCGAAAGATGGCGACCAAGTATCGACTGGTCTAAGGTAGGTCTCCCAGTTCCCTGCATCGCCGACTCCGTTTACAGATGCTCCAGCCAGTTGATTTGGAACGTCTTTCCAGTTTAGCGAACTAGGAATTTACCACAAAGACACGAAGACACGAGGAAGACCTTTCTTCGTGTCCTCGTGTCTTTGTGTTCACTTTTCTTTGAGGTATTGCAGCGCAAAGCGCGCGTCGAGGGCCATGATCGATTGCGCACTGACGAGCAATGGATTGATGTCGGCTTCGACGATCTGCGGCTGTTCGATGATAAGCGTGGAGAACTTGACGATAATCTCGGCCAGTTGCTCGGCATCGGCCGGTGGCTGGCCGCGGTATCCCGAGAGCAGCGGCCAGCAGCGGAGCGAGCGCAGCATTCGCAGGGCTGAGCCATGCGTCACCGGCGGCAATTCCAGGGCGCGATCTTGAAACAGCTCGGCCGCGATCCCGCCGTAGCCTACCATGATCACCGATCCGAACACTGCATCGCGCTTGGCTCCGAGGATCAGTTCGACGCTGTGGACCGCCGAGATCATCGGCTCGACGGTCACCCCCAAGAGTTGCGCGTCGGGCCGCAACTGCTTGGCCCTGGTGACCAGATCGGCGTACGTCCGTTTTACTTCTGCAGCGCTTTGCAAGTTCAGGGCGACGCCGCCGACTTCGGTCTTATGCGTGATCTGCGGCGAGTGAATTTTTAAAACGACCGGAAAGCCCATTTCGCTCGCCGCTGCCGCGGCTATCTCTGCGCTGTCGGCGATCGCGATCGCGGTGACCGGGATGTCGTACTCGGCCAACAGTCGCTTGGAATCGAATTGCGAAAGCATCGTCTGTTGGGTGAGGTGATGGTCGGCGAACCAGTTGCGGCGCTTGGTTAGGATCGGTTCGGGGATGGCGGGCGGCCCGGGCTGCACTTCGCCGAGGACTTCGCGAGCGCGAGCATACTCGACTAGATGCATCAAGCCGCGGATCGCTTGTTCGGGCGTATCGAACAGCGGGATGCGGGCGGCCCGCAGCAGATGTTTTCCTTCGCGCATTTGTTCACCTCCCATCCACGAGGCGATGATCGTTTTGCCGGGCGGGCAAGCGACTTGGGTCAGCAGCGTTGCCGTCTGCGTCGGATGGGTCATCGCCTGCGGCGTCAGTAGGGCCAGCAGCGTATCGACGTTCTCGTCGCGGAGGACGATGTCGACCGCTTTGGCAAAGCGTTGCTCATCGGCGTCCCCTAAGACATCGACTGGATTCCCATGCGACCAACTCGCTGGCAGCAACTCGTTCAATGCTCGCAGCGTCGACTCGCCGAGCGTGGCCAATTGCCCGCGCTCGGCCAGCAACGCATCGGTAGCCATCACGCCAGGACCGCCGGCGTTGGTCACGATGGCCAAACGTGGCCCGACCGTTTGCGGATGCTGAGTCAGCAGTTCCGCACACTGGAACATCGATTCCATGTCGAATACGCGAACGATGCCGACGCGATTGAAGGCCGCTTGGTAAACCGCATCGACGCCCGCCATCGCGCCGGTGTGCGAAGATGCCGCTCGAGCCGATTCGGCAAACCGTCCCGCTTTGTAAGCGACGATCGGCTTGCGGCTGGCGAATGCTCTCGCTGCCGACAGAAAGTGCGGCGCATCGGTGATCGATTCGACGTACAAAATCGCGGCGGTCGTTCTCGGGTCTTCGGCCAGATATTCGAGCAAGTCTGCGAAGCCGACGTCGAGCTGGTTGCCGATCGATACGAAGTGCGAAAAGCCGATGTCCTCCGACAGCGCCCAGTCGAGCACCGCGGTGCAGAGCGCTCCGGACTGCGACAGAAACGCCACCGAGCCGGGCTTGGGCATGCCGATGGCGAAACTGGCGTTCAAGTTGGCCCACGGGCAGATTATGCCGACACAATTGGGCCCGACGATGCGCATGTCGGGAACCCGCGACTGCTCTTGCCGGATCTGCTTCTCCAGTTGTTCGCCGGTCGCTCCCAGTTCGCGAAAGCCGGCGGTCAGGATCAGCACGCCGGCGATACCTTTCTCGCCGCACTGACGCACGAGCCCCGGCACCGTCGGCGCCGGAGTGCAAATGATCGCCAGATCGACTGCGGAGGTGATATCGGCGACGCAGCCAAAGGCGGGCAGCCCTTGGACGAGAGCATGCTTGGTGTTGACCGGATGCACCGAACCGGCAAAGCCTCCCTGGAGGAGATTCCGCAGAACGGTAAAGCCCACTTTGCCCGGTGAGTCGCTGGCGCCGATGACGGCCACCGAGCTGGGCATGAGAAGTCGATCGAGCGCGTGAAGCTGCATGGGTTCTCGTTCTTTTTTAACGCAGAGACGCAGAGGTGCCGAGCGCAGAGGACGCAGAGGAACGCACGCGTACTCCGCTTTGAACTTCGGAGGTAGGATGCAGGATGATCGCGTCGCCTTCCGACAAGCCCTCAACGATCTCGGTTTCGGTGCCGTTAGTCGCGCCGGTCGTGACGGGGGTTGCTCGTGCGCGACCGTCGATGACGCGGAAGACGTTCCACTGCTGACCCTCGCGGTAGAGCGCGCCGGTGGGCACTTTCAGCGAATCGGCTGGCGTCTGGTCGATGACGATGCTCACGTCAATGCGAAAGCCATCGCCGAGCGTGGGACGTTCCGACAGAGGGCTGTCGAAATCGGCGATCACGTTGACTCGTTTTTCTTCGATGCCGAGGGCCGATATTTTCAGAAAAGCCGCTGGTTCCACCAGCCGCACCGTGCCCAAGAGAGGATGGTCGCCACCCCAGCGATCGACGACGACCATTGCCCGCGGCGGAATTTTTACGGCATCTTCCGACAGAACATCAATTTTCATTTCGAGATAGGTCAGATCGCCCAAGACCAGCAACTGTGTACCGGGAGAAACCGTGCCGGCGCTCTCATGCAGAACGTTCAGCACGCGGCCATCGATCGGCGACATGATCTTCACCGTCTCGGTGTCGTCGGTCGTGCCGGGAGAATCGAATTTCGCAACGGCGATGCGAGCTAGTTCCAATTCGTGGTCGGCCACTGCGACGGCAAACTGGGCCGCGCGCAGGGTTCGGGTAGCGATGTTGTAGGCGTGTTCGGCTTGGTCGAACTCGGCTTGCGCAATCGAATTGCTCACGATCAGTTTTCGGGCGCGTTCGAGGTCGTGCCGGGTGCTCTCCTGCGTCTCGCGAGCGCTGTCGAGGAGCGCCCCGGCTCGCTCTCTGGATGCTTCGGCGACTCGGACCCGCGCTTCGCACTCGGCGCGGTACCGCGCGTCGAGCAGATCGGGATCGCTCGGTTCGATGCGGGCCAGTTCGGTCGCGTCGCGGCGGACTTCGTCCCCGGCCTCCAGTTCGATCCGCAGCAGCTTGCCTTGGACCGGCGCCGAGACGATGTACTTTTCTTTCACCTGCGTTTCGCCATCGTCTTGGATGGTGACCAGCAGCGAGCCTCGCTCGACGCGGGCGGTGTCGACGAGGACTGGTTCGGGCAGGAAGCCATAAATCAAAAAGCCGGCGACGATCAGCAAGCCGACAAGCCATGGCAGCCTGGTCCAGCGGCGCTTCTTCATTCTCGAACTTTCAGCACAGCAATGAGGTCGATTCGGTCGAGCATTCGGCGCACGATGAAGCTGGATGCTGCGGCCGTCGCCAGGATGACGACAGTCGCATAAGCGAATGTATCTCGGTGCACGATCAGCGGAAACCGATGGCTCTCGGTATCCAGGGCCATGGTCGTCATGAAGGCGAAGGCGTATCCAACTGCAATGCCCAGCGGGATGGCGAAAAAGATGAATACCGCTTGTTCGCCCAGCAACACGAACGCTACTTCGCGCCGCGTAAAGCCCATCACCCGCAACGTGGCCACATCGCGGCCGCGCTCGGCGAGCGATATCAGGGCCGAATTGTAGATGATTCCGAAGGCGATGATCGCCGCAAACGTGGCATTGATCGTGCGCATCAGTCGCGTGCTTTCTTCGACCAGCTTGCGAAAATTTCGTCGAGCCGCATTGTTGTCGAGCACCGTCGCCACATGCGGCGCGTTTTTGAGCTGTACGAATAATTGGTCTAGCTCCAGCGGATCGACCTCGAGAAAGACGCCCGAGACTTGCTCGCTTTCTCGCAGCCAGCGGTGCAGCGAATGGCGATTGAGATACGCAGCCGGCTCGGTGTAGTTGGGAAAGACCGACGCAACCAGCATCTGCTCATGCCGCCGCTCGCCTTCGAGGACTTCCACCTTCAGCCGGTCGCCCGCCTGGACGTCGAGCAGTTCGGCCAGCTTGTTGGTGATCGTCAAGCCGTTTTCTGGCGGCAGCTGCAAAGGATGCTGATGCGCGTCGAGCACGCGGAATAAATCGGGCTTCTCCGAAAGGCCCATCAGCCCCAGGCGTCGCTCGCGCACGCCATGCCGCAGACGCACCGCGACCGCTCGAAAAGGTTCGACGCGCAGCACGCCGCGCAAGTGCTTGAAGTCGTATACCGCCTCTTCATTGAGCGGATCGTAGAACGTGATCATTAAGTCTTGACGTTGCGAACGTTGATACTGCTGATCGATCACGAAATCGATCGTGTCTTCCATGAAAGAACCGAGCACGACGACTCCCAGTCCCATGGCGATGCCGACGATCGATAACAGCGACGAGACCGGATTGGCTTCGAGGCGCCCGAGAATCAAACGCGCCAGCGGCGAAAAGAAGCGTTGCAAACCGATGCGGTCCACGATCAGCCGCCGGTGGTGTGGGGGCGATTCGGGACGCATCGCCACCGCGGGCTGCAGGCGGATCACTCGCCGCAGCGATGAAAAGCCCCCCAGGACAGCCGCCAGCGCCGCCAGACCGATCGCGAGGATCGCCTCGCGATAGGCGAACTGATGGGCGACTTCGGGAAACCGAAAAAAACGCCCGTACATATTCGTCATCCAGAACGACAACCGGTAGCCCACGGCGATACCGGGCAAAGCCCCGGCGACCACCCAAAACAAAATCCACTCGAGGTAATGCCGGAGAATTTCGAGGCTGGTGAAGCCGAATGCCCTGAGCGTTGCAATCTGTTCCTTCTGCTGATGCACCATGCGCGAAAGAACGATGTTGAACAGAAACGCGGCGACGATCAGAAAGATGGCTGGCGTGACGTAGGCCATCGTGCGCATCTGATGCATTTCATCGGAGACGCGCGAGTGCGAGCTTTGAATCGAACGGTCGTAGGCGCCGCGGCCGCCGTACCGCTCGGTCAAGTGATCGAGCTGGAAGATGACCTCGCGGATCGAGGTCCCCGGCAGCACGCTCAAGGCCGCGTCGTTGAACGCGCCTTCCATGTTGAAGGCTGCGTCCATCGCTTTGCGCGACATCCACAAAATGCCGTAGCGGCGGTTGTCGGGGACGAGCAGCCCCGGCTGCACCGCATAGATCCATTCAGGCGAGAGCCCGATGCCGACCACGGTCAGCCGCTCTTTTTTGCCGGCCATCAACACGTCGATGTGATCGCCCAGCTCGAGGCGATGTTCCTTGGCAAACAGTTCGCTGGCGACGACTTCGGTTTCGGAATATTTGCCAGGGAAGCGACCGCGCCTGAGATAGACTCCGTTGAGGGCCGAGGCCGGATCATCGCCCACCGAAATCAAGCGACACGAAGCGGGCTCGGGCATCGTCGGCAGGTCGAGAATGACATGCCGGACGACGCGCGTGTCAACTCGCACCACGCCGGGGATGTCTCGAAAACGCTCGGCCAACGCTTCCGGCGCACGCGTCAATTCCAAGAAAACATCGGCGAAGTGGTACTCGCGATAATAGCGCTCGCGGCTGATCTGCATCGACCGCATCGTGCTGGTGGTCATGATCCAAGTGGCCACACCGCAAGCCAGCAAGAGGCTGATCGCCACCCCTTGCCGCCACATCAGCGCAATATCCGCGAGCAAGAGCCGAGTCGTGGTCTTCATGGCTGTCACCATACCAGCTCGTGCGGTGACTTTTTCACGGCGTTGGTGCGAATCTCCGAAACGCGGCCGTCGCGCATCGAAACGACGCGATCAGCCATATCGGCGATCGTCGCATTGTGAGTAATGACGACCGTCAGCGTGCAGAGCTCGCGGTTGACGCGAGCGATCGCTACGAGCACGACGATGCAGGTGGTGACATCGAGCGCGCCGGTCGGTT
>JBQCEI010000677.1:0-2232 GCA_051960375.1 Aureliella sp.
CATCCCCTTGTCTAGCTCGGCTCAAACGATCGAAATCCGGGCCATCGACGCCCGCACAGGTGTAACGAGCAACGTTTTCCAAGGCCGGCTGGGACGCGCCGATGCAGTCACCCAGCCGGGCATCGACGGTTTCGTGTGGACCGATACGAACCATAACGACGTGCGCGACGCCGGCGAATTTGGCGAGGCGGGCTGGACCGTCGAAGTGCTGTCGGCCGCTGGCGAAGCACTCGGCCTGCGCCGCATCGTCGAACCCGATGCGTTGCCCGACGGAGCGCTGCTCGCCGGAGCGACGCCCGGCGCCAAAATCACTGCCTTCGGGGCCGATACCGATGGACGAGTGGGCGTAACTACCGGCACCTCCTCTGGCTCAAGCACAAAGCTGTTCGGCGCTTACTCGCGAGCCTCGCAAAGCTGGTCGGCCGACTGGACCACCGCCTCGCGCCGCATGCTCGTCGAGTTCGCGACGCCTACCAGCGTGGTCGAGATCGATGCGATCGGAACTTCGAGCGGATCTTACGGCCGCATCGAAGCGTACGATGCGGCGGGCAAGCTGCTGGATCGTTTCACCACTTCCAAGCTGAGCGACGGCCAAGTCGCAACCATGCGCGTCGAGTCGTCCGTCGGCGCCATCGCTTCGGTGAAAATCAGCGGCCACGCCAACACCTCGGTTCGACTGGATAACCTTCGATTTGGCGCGGAAACCAAGGTCACCACCGGCGAGAAAGGTCAGTTCAGCGTACCCGGTTTGCCGAGCGGCACTTACTTGGTGAAGGTCACACCCGCCGGCGGCCAGAACATGCTCGGAGGCACCGGCGGGAGTCAGCAATTGACCACGGTTACCGCCGGCAACGTCACCAATGACGTCGACTTTGCTTTCCAGGTGGCCAACAACAGCCCGTGGACGAACCCCACCGATCCCCTCGACGTCAACGATGACCATCTGGTTTCCGCCCTCGACGTGCTGCTGATCGTCAACGACATCAACCAGCACGGACCGCACGCGCTGGTCGCGCCCGACTCGCCGCCGCGGCCTTTCGTCGATGTGACCGGCGATGTCTTCTTGAGCGCGCTGGACGCCCTGCGGGTCGTCAACTTCATCAACGGGCAAGGCGCCGGGGACGGTGAGGGTGCAAGTGTGAGCGCAGCGTCAGTAGCACCAGCTCGCGCGAATGTTCTGCCGGCCGATGCGGGTGCTTTGGCATGTGAAGCTGTTCCCGCCGGCGAAATAGCCGGCGACCAGCCCGCGGCTGCGGTGCTTCCGCACGATGAAGCTTTGCTCGCAATGCCGGACGAATTCGACGCTCTTGCCCTTGAATGGCAAGCGTTCTCTGGATCGGTTCCCGACCGCCGGTCCACCGATTCGGCCAGTTAGCCGCCGGTCGTGCGACTCGCTTAGCGTCGGAGCGCGTGTCCTTCTGATCATCCGTCCATCGGCTCGGCGGGCTGTCGGGCGGAGTATGGGGAGCGTCTCCATAAGGCCTTTGCTTGCAAGGCCTTGTCGGCAGCGGGGCTGAGGCGCTTGAGCAAAACGATTGGAACTTTCCGGGAATACCGGAGTCTAACGCTCGGGCTTAGGATGGTAGGGCAGTCGGCGCAAGGGAGTGGGGCATTTTTTGAGCTGAATCCGGCGCTGCCTATCTTGCCTCAATTGAAAAGGCCGCTCATTCCAACTAGTCTGTTCGACTGAGATACGGTGATTTTGGGCCGAATTTCCTGGCGACCGTCGGCAGCTGGCAGGTGTTTCTCGCGAGCCGCTGGCAATGGGGTCTGGGAGCGGAGTTCCTACTTTTAAAGAGCTTTTCCTCGTCAGTGGGCGTAGCGATGAAGAATCGATCTGGGCGGTCTGGTCAGAAATTGGGTTCCCTCTTTGGCAGGACCTCGCAGCGAGGGCGTCTGCATCGCGCTCTGCGCGGCGAGTCGCTGGAAGCTCGTCATATGATGGCGGGCGACGTGTATCTGCCCTACCACAATGACCTGATTCCCGAAGACACCAACCAAGATTACTCCATCTCGGCGTTGGACGCTTTGGTGGTGATCAATGCGATCAATGCCGGCCAGCTCGGCGGCCTGTCCAGCCCAGGGGTCGGCAAGGCCGATGGCCCGATGCTCGACGTCAGCGGCGACAACGTCCTCAGCCCGCTGGACGCCTTGCGAGTTATCAATCGCATCAACGGGGAAGGCGAAGTCGGCGACCTGGTCGGCTTCACCCTGAAGTTGGCCGATCAGAAT
>JBQCEI010000678.1:0-4594 GCA_051960375.1 Aureliella sp.
GCAAACGGTCGGCATCTTCTCCGGCGCCGAAGCGAAGACGTACGAGATTCGGCTCTCACAGCAAGCGGCTCGCTGGGTTCAGGAAGATCCCTGGCATGCGCAGCAGACTTTTACCGCCGAGCCCGACGGCGGCGGCATCTTAAAGGTGCCCGCTTATCACGACATGGAAATCGTTCCGCGGGTGTTGGCGCTGGGCAACGAAGCCGAATTGCTCTCGCCTGCCTCCAGCCGCCAAGTGATCACCGAGACGATCAATCAAATGGCCGAGCGCTACCAGTCGCAACCGGCCGGCCACACCGCCAAGCAGCGATCTTCCCAGCGATAGGTCGGTTCGACGCGCTGAAAATGTCTGCGCTCGTCGAGCCTTCCATAGCGATACGTGTAGGCTCGATGCACGCAGCCTGACCGATCGGTGCACTCGACGACCACGCGGTTGTAGAGATTGGTCGCTTCCTTGCCCGGCACGTATTCCTCGACCCGGTCGAGTTCCTCGAGCACGCGGCCGATCGCTCCCTCGGCAAAGGTCCAAAGTTCCCCCGCGACTCGGTCCCGTCCAGCAAACAGAGCCGGATAGGGACCGGCGTCGTACAGCTGGCCGAGCGTCCAAGCTTTGTTGATGCGGAGCGGCCTTTCGGGCCAGCACCTTTCGCGGCACTGGCCCGTTTTAAGCGTGCCGTAGACAAAGACCGAAAAGACCGGATCGGTGGCGTTCATGGGTGTGCTAGACTAATTAGGCGGAGAGTACTCCGCGTCTCAGCTTCTCCGCGGTAAAAACTCTTCGAGTCGATTCAAGGCATTCGCGTTCATGGCTAGCACCCTGCAGTACCAACTGGTATTCGTTCGGCGCAGCCTCGTTGCCTGTCTCGGTTTGTGGCTACTCTGCATGTTTAACGGTGCGCCGGCGATGGCTCAAGAGGCCGCCGAGGTGCTCGATCCGGCTGGCATGGCGGCGGAACTCGAGCGGCTCGACGGCGTGTGCGAGCGTTTAGGGCTGAGCGACGAACAGCAGTTGATGAAGGGCTGGACGCTGTCCGAGCCGACCGATGCGCATTGGCTGTTTCTGCCGGTCGAAGCCGATCCGCTAGCCGCTCGATCGCAGCCGGGTACCAACCAAGCGATGCACGCTAACTGGCTGAAGCATTTTACCGCCGCTCGCCAGAAACATGCGCGGTACTGGATCGCGGAAGCTCGCCGGGCGGTCGATGCGGGGGATGAATGGACGGCCTATCGATACCTGTGGCGAGCCATTCGTGAAGATGCGGACAACCCCGACGCCAAAGCCGCACTGGGGCCGCTGTTGGCGACGATGAACGTGCGAGCCCGACCCAGGGCTTCGCAGACTCCGCATCCGCATTTCAATTGGCCCGCCGGTTCGTTCAGCCGCCTCGATACCGCCAACTTTCAAGTGCTCAGCCGAGCCGATACCGCGCAGACGATCGCGATCGCCAAGCAGCTCGAGCAATTCCACTCGCTGTGGACGCAGATGTTTTATCCGTTGTGGGCGCCCCCCGGCGTCACCAAGGCCCGCTTGGCCGGTCGCAACACGCGCTGGGAAAAGCGGCGTCAATTCAATGTCGTCGTCTGCAAGGATCGACAAGACTATCTCACTGCGCTTGGAGCCAGCGAAGAGAACATCGGCGTGTCGGTGGGCTACTACAACGCCGAAGCGCAGCTGGCGATCTTTTATCCCGACCCGCAGCTGCCGATCACGCTGGCTCACGAGATGACGCATCAGCTGCTGGCCGAAGGCTCGCTGCTCGAAGGCCGTCGCACCGCTGGCAACGAGAGCGGATTTTGGCTCGTCGAGGGTGCGGCACTTTACATGGAATCGTTAGTTGACCACGGCGATCATTGGCGCGTCGGCGGTTGGCTCGCGCCGCGCTTGCAGGCAGCCCGCTATCGCGCTTTGCACGACGGTTACTGGAATGAAGCGGAAGAGTTCGCTTCCGGAGGCATGGAGCAGTGGAAAGCCGACTCCGAGATCAGCAAGCTCTACACGCAAGCCGCCGGCTTGTCGCATTATTTTTTGGACCGGCGCTTGTCGGTTGCGACTGATTCTGATGCACCGGTCACCCCGTCCGACGGTGAGCAACTGCGGTCGAACTTTTATCAGGCGCTCGCGTCGGTTTATCAAGGTCAGCAGCCCGCTGGTCCCCTCGCCAAGTGGCTTGAAAGCAAAGACGCGCAGCGCGACTACGTTCAGTTCCTGCTCGTGCGCGACGAGCATTTGCAATCGATCGATGATCCGGAACTCGTCACCGAGCTGGTCCTCACCCGCAGCCAGCTCTCGCCCGAGAGCTGGCAACGCGTCGGCCAGTTTGAAAAGCTATCGTGGCTCGACGTTTCGTTCTCGAGCGCCAAGCGCGACGATCTGCCGTGGCTCGGGAAGCTAAAAAAACTCGAGCGATTAAACCTCGAAGGCACGGCGATCGATGCGGGCACGGTCGAGCTCATCGCGCAGCTGCCGCACTTAAAAGATCTCGATCTCTCGCTCTGCGCGATCGACGACGCGGCGCTGCGGCCGCTCGGATCGCTGCGGACGCTCGAAACCTTGTGGCTGAGCGGCACACGGATTACTGCGCAGAGTTCCGGCCTGATCGAATCGCTGCCGCGGCTCAGCTTCGTCGCCCTCGACCACACGGACATGCAAGCCGAGCATGCTCAGCAACTGAGCCAGCGCATCGAGAAGCGGGCTGCGAAGTAAGAAGATATTTACCGCGGAGGACGCAGAGAGCGCGGAGAATCCTCCGCGCTCTCCGCGTCCTCCGCGGTAAAAAATGGCATTGGCGTTGTACCGCGGCGCTGTTCACTGCTCGGGGCGAGATTCTGCGATTCGCTTCACAATCCAGTTGGGATCTCGTCTGCAGTCGAGTATCGCATAGATGTCGACGCTGTTTGACTCGACCAAGTAATACACCGCAAATGGAAACCGCTTCGCGAACATCCTCTGAAAGCCTTCAACGCTCTCATGTATCCCGGCATAAATTGCGAGCGAGCGAAGATCGGCATGTAGTGATGCCAGAAAGTAGTCGCCGAGACCTTCAGACTGGCGTTCATAGAAATGCCAGCCATCACGTAGATCTGCCTTAGCCGATTCAAGTACGCGAATTTCCACGGAGCTGGTCCTTGAGCTCGGTCATCGCAGTGTCCAAGTCCGAGAACGTGAGCTTGCCCTCAGCTACTAAACGGCGACGTTCTTCCAAGATTTCCTTATGCCAATCTGGCGATGAAACTTCAGCTGGCGCCTTAGAAATGTCCGCCCAAAGGCGCTCCATCGTTTCCAGTTTTTCTGCCAGTGTCATGCGTTCCAGTGGTAGATCAATCGCCATGTCATGGCTCCTTTCGTATCGCTCCATTGTACCACTGCGATACGCGCAGCGGCTAAACACCAGAGATAGCTCATTACCCGCGGAGCAAACCGGGGTGGATGTCGATGTCGAGCGGGGTGAACTGGCCGCGTTCGATTTGTTCCCAGGCGATCGCGCCCATGACGGCGTTGTCGGTGCAGAGCACCGGATCGGCGAGAATCAGGTCGACGCCGAGCCGCCCCGTCATCTCGGTTAATTCGTGCCGCAGCAGCGCATTGGCGCACACGCCCCCGCCGACGCATAGACGCTCGAGTCGCGTTTGCTTGAGAGCGAGCCGAGCTTTGCCGACCAGACAATCGATCGCGGCTCGCTGGAAACTGGCCGCCGCGTCGGCTCGCGTTTGATCATCCAGGTGCGAGCTGGCCCAGTCGGTGTTGCCGACGCCGTGCAACTGATACCGCACGGCGGTCTTCAATCCTGAAAAGCTCATGTTGAGCGTTGTGCGATCGGCCAGCATCGGCCGTGGGAAGGCGAAACGCTTTTCATTGCCGGAGCTCGCCAGACGACTGAGCTGCGCACCGCCGGGATACGGCAAGCCGAGCATCACTGCAACTTTGTCGAAGGCCTCGCCGACGGCATCGTCGATCGTGCCGCCGAGATATTGCCACTGGTCGGCCGATGCGCAGCGATACAGATTGGTATGGCCGCCGCTGACGACGAAGCCGACGCACGGAAAGATCGACTCGGCGCGCTGGAACTGGCATGCATAGATGTGCGCTTGCACGTGGTTGATTGCCACCAGCGGCACTTGCCAGGCGACGCACAGAGCTTTGGCCGCAGCGAGCCCGACCAGCAGCGAGCCCGGCAGACCCGGCTCGCTGGCAACCACGACCGCGGCAAGTTCTTTGGCCGGCGCGATGCCCGATTCCTTGAGGCACTCGCCGATGATCGGCACGATGCGTTCCAGGTGAGCCCGTGCGGCAAGTTCGGGCACGACGCCATCGAAGCGCTCGTGCACTTGCTCCTGGCTGGCGACGCGCGCGGCCAACACGCGACGCTCGCGGTCGATCACCGCGGCGGCGGTTTCATCGCAAGTGGTTTCAATGGCCAGGAGGTATTGGGAAGAGGTCATGGATTCGATGTTGGGGTTTGCTCTGGGCTTTTGCCATCTTGAGAATCACATCGCGCAGCCAGCCCCTCACCCCCCGGCCCCCTCTCCCCGAAGCGGGGCGAGGGGGAGACAAGAAAAGAGTTGCGCTCGCCCTATATAACTCTTCTCTCCCCTC
>JBQCEI010000679.1:0-7860 GCA_051960375.1 Aureliella sp.
TATGCCTTGTGCCGGCGGTCCTTTTGCCGCTGTTTCAGCTTCTTGCGCTGGCGCTCGTCGGCGCGACGCTGGTGCGGATCAGCGTGGCGGTGATGCAGCGATCGCAGCGCTCGCCCAAGTCGCGCGACGGTTCGCCACTTTCCGGCGCGTCGCTGCGACGTGTGGCCACCGGCAGCGGCTTGGGGCTGGCTCTGCTGTGCGCCATCCCAAGTCCCGCACAGGCTCAGCCGCTCTCGCCGTCTGACGGGGAGGAACGCGAGAAAATCTTCGGCATCTTGATTCCGGTCGATAGCGACTTGAAGGTTGCGGGCAATTACGTGTACGTGCCTACGCGGCTGTCGCGGCTGCTGAGCAACTCGAATCAGCAAGAGACAAATAACTCCGGCGTTGCCGTGCAGGCTGCGTTCTACCTGCTGCGCATCAGCAACGATCAAGTGACGATGACCAGTTCGGTCGGCGAACTGACCGCGGAGCTGACGATCCATTCGCCGCGGCCCGATGCGGAACTGCGGCTGCCGTTCTCGAGCCAAGAGCTCAAGCTGCAGCGAGCGTTTCTCGACAGCCAGGAGCTGTTCGTCGGCGAACGCTTGAAGCAAGATGGCGACGGCACGGTGTGGCGTTCGAGCGATGCCGATCGTCATACCCTGCGGCTGGTCTTTCGCCCCACGAGCGTTGTTGAGAAAGATGGACGCGGATCGCTGTCGGTCGGTATTCCATCCATTCCGACGACCAAGCTAGAAGTGATGGGCGACGACCTTCGCGACGTGAGCGTCGAAGCGATCGGCGGTATGCAAATGGAGTCGCCGCGTTTCCTGACCGCGCAGTTGGGACCGACCAACCGGCTGGCAGTCACTTGGCCGCTGAGCATCCATCGCAGTGCTACGGTGCAAGTGCAAAGCGACACTTGGATTCACACTCGCGGCGATCAGGTCATGGCGCAGTGCCAATTGCGTTTGCGCGGGGCCACTGCCCTTCCCTCGGTTCTGCATGTCGTTGGCGACAGCAACTGGCAACCGGTCGGTCAGGACTGGGAGGACTGCCGCTTGATCTCCGCTGAAGGCGCATCGACCGCCGGGCGACCCGTCTACAGCGTGCAGCGCTCGAGCGACTCGTCGCTCGATGCGCTCACCATTCGCGTGCTGCTGTTGCCGCGCGGCGAAACCCAGCCGCAATCGTTGTCGATTCCATTTCTTTCGTTGCAAGAAGCTTCCCCGCAGGCTCGCACGCTGGCTATCTCGCACGCGGAATCGCCTCAGTGGCGGCAAGCCGGCACCGAACCATGGCAACCGCTCCTGGCTAGCCAGGCCGCAACGATTTGGGAGAAGGGGCGACTGGCCGAACAGCCGACGCTGCTGCGCGTTCCGACCGGAACGGTCATTGCCACGCTGCAGCATACTCCGCCGCCGACCGAAGCGGTCGCCGACGAGATGACCGAGATCAGTTTGCACTTGCCCGAAGTGAAAGTGAAATACGAAGCTCGCTGGTCGCAGCCGGTCATCGGGCAGTCGGCCATGCGCTTCCATGTGCCGAGCGGCCTGCGGCTCGACGCGGCCTTTGTCGATACGCTGCCTGCGCGGCATACGACCCAGCGGCTGCTCGGCCCCAACGGCAAAGGTCTCGGCACCAACGAGGTCGTTGTGTTCGTCGACGGGGCTCGCGGCGGCATGCAAAGCGTTATCCTGCAGCTGAGCGCTCCGACGCGGTTAAACCGGCCGTGGCGTTTGCCGCGACCGCTGCTAGTCGGTTCGAAAGTCAGCTCGAGCGTAGTGCAGATCTATCGCGGCGCGGAGCTTTCCAGTCAGTTGCATGTGCTCGATGGGGCGGAGATCGAGTTTGAGAAAGTCGAAGTTCGACCTTCGCCGCTGCTGCTGCATCTGCACACGGTCGTTGGTCAAGTCGACTTGGGGGACCGCTTTCGCGAATCGCCCGAGCTGCCAGTGGAAGTGCAACTTGCCCGCACTCGCGCCAATCCGCTGACGCATACGGTGATGCGGTTGATGCGCTCCGAACAAGGCTGGAAAGCTCAGATCGATGCGCTGATCGACGTGCCCAACGGCGAAGTGAACCATGTCTTTTTCGATCTTCCCAGCGGACTATCGAAAAGCTTCAGTGAACCGCTCGAACACAACGTGCCGTTCATGCTCTCGCCGTCGGCCGATACCAACCGGGCCATCCTGTGCGTGCTGCCGCAACTGGGCAGCGACGGCAAGGCGCACGTGTCGATGACGGTTCGTTTGCCGTCGGCCGGAGCTTCGCAGTCGATCACCATTCCCGACATTCGCTTGTTGGGTTCCAACGCCCAGCGCCCGGCGCTCGCCCTGCCGACGGCGATCGCCGGTCAGGAAGTACGCTGGTCGGGAGTCGGTCGGCCGTTGCCCGAGGACTGGATCAAGACGCATGGCCTGGAACGCTTCCAACTGGAAGGTTTTACGCTGCACGAGCTCAGCGCCAGTCAGTTTCAAGCGATGTGGCATTCGCGGGAGAGCGAAGATCAGACCGCGCACGTGCTGCTGACGCGGGCTTGGATCGACGTTGATCAGGATGGCGGCTGCAGCGGTGAAATTCGCTACTGGATCGATCCCCGTAATCAAACGTATCTGACCGCCAAGCTGCCTCCTCAGTGCGAACTGGTCGGCGCCCAGCTCGGCGCGCGCCCGGTGGCGTGGAGCCAAGAGGATGGGCGCGAAATTCGAGTGCTGCTGCAGCCGAGCTATTTGCCGGTTCAGCTGCGCATGTTTCTGCGCTGGCCCGAGGCGGCCGAGCATTCGGGGGATCAGCAAGCGTTGCAAGTGCCGCTGCCTGAACTCGATGCCCGCCATTCGGGCGACATCATCCTGGGCTTGCCGCAGACGCTGGCCGACGGCCGCCTGGGTCGCTGGCAAGTGGCCGGCGCCGGCGAGCTGTCGGCTCCCGAACACTCGCGGTTCCTGGCGCAAGCCTGGGCGAGCGTGCTCGTGCAATCGGCTCCGACGGCCGCCGATCGCCAGACGAGTGAATTGGCGACGTGGCTGCCGGCTTGGCGTCCCGAGAACTTGGGGCTGAGCGAAGAAGAGATCGTCGATGCCTCGCCGATCGAAAACGAGATGTTCGACGAACGCGAATCGCCGAACGTTCGCGCGTTTTGGGAAAAGTACGTCAACCTCCTCCAGCTCGATGCCAACCAGCTGACTAATCGCGCGACCGCTAGCGCGATCGACCGCGGCGAAACCCGCTGGTTCCGGCTCGGGCCAGCCAGCGACCACGGCCAGCTCTCGATCGCCTCGGCTCGCCAGGGGCAGCGCCAGTGGACCGTGCCGCAGCCGCTTGCCGCCGGCTCGCTGCTGATCATGAGCTTATTGGTCTGGTTCGTGACGCGCCGCTGGCTCGGCAGGCCGCTGCTGGCAATCGCCGATGCGGTGTGGCCGCTGTGGTTGGCCCTAGCGGCGGCGACGTGGCTTTTCCTGCCAGTCGTGTGGCCGAGCGTGGTCGTCGGCCTCTGTGTTGTCATTGTGCTGTGGCGGCGATATCGCGAACTGAAGCGCGACCGGCAATTCGTGGTGCTGCCCAGGGCGCTTCGCTAGGCCTTCCTTCCCCTCCGCGTAAGTTTTGAGGTTGCGCGTTCGCCAGTGTGGCACTGGCTATGCCAGTGTCTTTGGCTTCGAAGTTGAAGGGTCAGAAGGCCCGGTAGCGTTCCAGTGCAAATCCAACGTTGGCCGAGAAATGGTGCTCGCCAAGTCGCCATCGGTGCGTGTTTACGGGCTAGAACGCGGTAAACTTCGACGCGAAGAGCACTGGCATAGCCAGTGCCACACAGGACCGAGCCAAAAGCGCAACTTCAAAACGAAGGCAACGCCACACAAAACCGATCTGCTGCTGCACGACCCCAGGGGCCATTTTTCTGCCTTTACGGCGGGTTCGGCCCTCGCTTACGCGGCGGGTTACAAGATTCGAGTCCGGTTTGCGTTCTCAGAGCCTGTGGCATACCATCAAGGTAGCCGAATTCACCCGTCTCCACTCATGTTCAGCTAATAGGCCGCATGACCAGTTTCACTCCAGCACAGTTGTCGCAGCGCATTGTTCAGTTGGGACTGCTCGAACCGCTTCAGGTCGAACAAGCGTGGTCGGAAGTCGGGCGAGTTGACGGCTCGTGCGATGATTTGCTGCGCGTGTTGCAGCGCAAGCAATTGCTAACCAACTTGCAAGTCGACCGCATCCTCAAAGGGGAAATGTCCGGCTACTTCTACGGTCAGTACAAGGTGTTGTACCTGATCGGTGCCGGTACGTTCGCCCGGGTGTACCGCGCGGTGCATCG
The DNA here is from genome assembly GCA_051960375.1 of Aureliella sp. GTDB lineage: Bacteria > Planctomycetota > Planctomycetia > Pirellulales > Pirellulaceae > Aureliella. Next base: position 4,292 of record JBQCEI010000679.1, read on the forward strand.
CGAGACCGGCCGCATCGCTGCGGTGAAGGTCCTCCGCCGCCGCCATCGCGGCGAACCGGCGCAGGTTGAGCAGTTCATGCGCGAGGCCAAGGTGGGCATTCAGCTGCGCCATCCGAACATCGTCGCGATCTATGAAGTCGATCCCGACCCTCGCAATCCCTACATGGTGATGGAGTTCGTCGAAGGGCAGACGCTCCGCGAACTGGTGAAGATCCGCGGCAAGCTCGAGCCGCTGACCGCCATGCGCCTGATCGCCGACGTAGCGACGGGGCTAGCCCATGCGTCCACCTACGGCATCACGCACCGCGACATGAAGCTGAGCAACGTACTGGTGACCAGCCAAGGGAGGGCCAAGCTGGTGGACTTCGGTTTGGCAGCTCTGGCCGATACGAGCAACGAACAAGCCCTGGCCGACTGCCCGAACGCCCGAGCGATCGATTACGCGGCGCTCGAACGCGGCACCGGCGTTCGCAAGGACGACCCGCGGAGCGATTTGTATTTCCTCGGCTGCATGCTCTATCACTGCCTCTCAGGCGTATCGCCGCTGACCGAAACGCGCGACCGCATGGCGCGGTTGAACGTGTCGCGCTTCCGCGAGGTTCAGCCGCTGGGGCAGCTGGCTCCCGAGCTGCCGCTGAACCTCCTGGCTTATTGTCAGAAGGCGATGGAGTTCGACCCGACCAAGCGTTTTCAGACCGCTGCGCTGATGGGGCAGGAGCTGCGAGCGCTGATCGAGCGCGTCCAGGCAGGCGATACGGAAACGGTCCCGCGCGAGCGAGCGCCGGGCGAAGCGGCGGGCGACGAAGAGATCAGCAACGAAGGCGCTGGTCACTCGATCATGCTGGTTGAAAGCAAGATCGAGTTTCAGAATCTCATTCGCGACAAACTCAAGAAACGCGGGTACCGCGTGCTCGTCTACAGCGACCCCGAGCGAGCTCTGGCCCGTTTCGCAGCCGGCGAAGACCGCCCGGCGGAGTGCGTGATCTTCAGCGCTCCGGAACTGGGCGGCGCGGCGCTCGATGCGTTCAATCGCCTGGGCAGCGATTCGCACACGGCCGACATGCCGGCAATTTTGCTGGTCGATCGCAAGCAGCAGTTCGTGATTCGCCACGCCAAGACGGGACCTAAGCGCGTGATGATCGGCATGCCGCTGAAGGTACGCGATTTGCGCACGACGCTGCTGCGACTGCTGACCAGCGATGAGGGGGCCTCGGTCGAGAACGAGAGCGTGACCGAGTAGTTCTTCACTCGTTCCCAGGCTCTGCCTGGGAACGCACTGTCTTGGAGGCTCTGCCTCCTACTGAACCCGCCGTGAAGGCTCATCTAGCGCGGCTGCCCTGGCGAGGCGGAGCCTCGAAGACAGCGCGTTCCCAGGCAGAGCCTGGGAACGAGGTGTTGGGTCGGCTGCGGGGGGGTTACCGCGGGGCGTTGGGGCGGCGGCCGGGGCGGGCGAAGCCGATCTTTTCGAGCGCCTGATAGACTTCTTCGAGCGTCTTTTCGCCGAAGTTGGAAATGCTGAGCAGATCTTCGCGGGTGCTGTTGAGCAGCTGGCGTACGGTGAAGATGCCCTTCTCTTCCAGGCAATTGGTCGTGCGAACGGCTAGCCCGATTTCAGCCGTGCTCAGATCGAGCCGCTCGCGCATCTTGCGGGCATCTTCTTCGGCTTGAATGAGTGGAATCCTGGTCCGCGACATAATCCCTCCTGTTCAATTCATTTGAGTCGCATTCGATTTCTCGGTGGCTCGTTCCTCAGAACCACGGGGCAGAGTATAACACAGTCGAACAAGAGCACAAACGCAGAACACTTTGCTAGCGTATCGCTCCCCTCCGCGCTCTCTGCGCCCTCCGCGGTGAAGAGGTTTTTCACCGCGGAGGCGCGGAGAGCGCGGAGGCAAAGTCAGGCTAAGATCCCTGCAGGCCCACAATGGAATCGGCACTTCTGAAAGGTCTCAACGCGTCGCAGCGCGAAGCGGTTCAAACGCTCGAAGGACCCGTGCTGCTACTGGCCGGTCCGGGCAGTGGCAAGACGCGAGTGATCACGCACCGCATCGCTTACATGATCGAGCAGGGCATCGATCCACGGTCGATCCTCGCGCTCACCTTCACCAACAAAGCGGCCGAAGAGATGCTCGCCCGCCTCGAGCGGCTCGTCGGCGACGCGCCGGTTTGGATGGGGACGTTCCACGGCTTTTGCGCGCGGTTGCTGCGGCGCTACGCCAATCTGGTCGGCTTGCCCAACAACTTCAATATCTACGATACCGACGATGCCACCGCGGCCCTGCGAGCGGCTGTCGAGGAATCGAAGTTCTCGCTGACCCACGTCTCTCTCGGCTCGCTGGCCAACCGCATCAGCTACTACAAAAACCGGCTAGTCACTCCCGACGTGCTGATCGCTGAAGGACTCTCCAGCGACGAACATCACATCGCGCAGGTGTATCCGTACTACCAACGCGAACTGCTCAAAAACGGCGCCGTCGACTTCGACGATCTGCTGATGCATACGGCCACGCTGCTCCGCAGCAGCGCGACGCTCCGCAGCGAACTGGACGAGCGCTACCGCTACATCATGGTCGACGAGTATCAGGACACGAACCTGGCTCAGTACGTCATCGTGCGACAGTTGTCGATCGACTATCCGAACCTGGCGGTGACCGGCGATCCCGACCAATCGATCTATGGCTGGCGCGGCGCGAACATCAAGAATGTTTCGTATCTGGAACGCGATTATCCGCAGACGAAAATCATTCGCTTGGAAGACAACTATCGCAGCACGCCTGAGATTCTGTCGGTAGCCGATTGTCTGATCCACAACAATCAGTTTCGCAAACCGAAGAAGCTCGTCCCGAGCCGCCAGCCCGGCGCTCAGGTGCGGATCTGCGTCTATCCGACCGCTCGCCGCGAAGCCGACGAGATCGTCTCGCAGATCATTGCAGCGGTCAACGGCGGCGAGCGCCGACTGCGCGACTTTGCCGTGCTGTATCGCACGAACGCTCAGTCGCGATTGGTCGAGCAATCGCTGGCTCGACAGCAGATACCTTATCAGCTCATCGGCGGCTTTCGATTCTACCTGCGCAAAGAGATCAAGGATCTCGTCAGTTACTTGTTGGTGCTGCACAACCCGAACGATGACGTAGCGCTGCAGCGAGCCCTCAACACGCCGCCGCGCGGCGTGGGCAAGCAGAGCGTGGCGAAGATCAAAGAGGTCGCTAGCCGCAATCGCCTGAGCCTCTTGGACGCTTGCCGACGGGCCGTCGCCACGCACGTGCTGAGCAAGAAAACCGAAGCCGGCGTGCGCAAGTTTCTCGACATCCAAGATCGGCTCGCCGAACTGGTGCACGGCAATTTGCTCGATTTGATCGAAGCGACGATCGAGCTGACCGACTACCGCGACTATCTGCTGCGGGGTGTTGAGCAAGCCGATGGCCGCGAAGCGGATGTGATGGCCAACCTCGACGAACTGATCTCCGAAGCCGCTGAGCTCGATCGGCAGGTGCTCGATCGCTCGCCCCTGGAAGCATTCCTCGAGTTCGCTGCGCTGCAAAGCGATACCGATCGACTCAAAGGTAGCG
>JBQCEI010000680.1:0-2488 GCA_051960375.1 Aureliella sp.
CCCCAATCCGCGGGCTCCCGATGGTTTTGAGCAATGTCCGCCGTCGAAGTACGAAGGCCTCGACGACTTTCTTTTTCTCGGTGACGGCCAAGGCGGCTTTCGCGATGCATCGGCTTCGGCAGGCATCAAAGGGCTGGCCGGTAAAGGGCTCGGCATTGCGATCTGCGACTTTGATCAAGACATGCAGCCGGAAATCTATGTCGCCAACGACGGCGAGGCTAACTTTCTGCTTGCACGAAAACCATCCGACGATGGAGCCATCGCGTTTGAAGACCAAGGCATGCTCGCCGGGGTCGCGCTGAGCCGCTCGGGTTACGCTCAAGCGAGCATGGGCGTTGCGGCCGGCGATCATGACGGCAACGGCACGATCGATCTGTTTCTGACCAACTTCTACGGCGACTCCAACACGCTGTACTCGAACCTGGGCCCAATGCACTTCGAAGATGTTACGCGGCGCACGGGCTTGTCCGGCCCGAGCCGCGGCGTATTGGGCTGGGGAACGGCGTTCGTCGACTTCAACCACGACGGCCGCTTAGATCTGTTCGTCGCCAACGGGCATGTCGAAGACCGTCGTTGGAACGGGCAGGGTGAGCCCTACAAGATGCCGCCCCAGGTATTCCGCAACGAAGGTGGCGGGCGCTTCAGCGATGTGTCGCAGTATGCCGGCGAGTATTTTCGAAGCGATTGGCTCGGACGCGGCGTGGCCTGGGGCGACTTCGATCGCGACGGCCGGGTGGACTTGAGCGTTTCGCATCAGCTCGATCGCTCCTCGGTGCTGCTCAACCGGACGCCGGGCGTTGAGCCGCTGGTGATCCTTCAGCTCGTCGGGGTGCAATCTAACAGAAGTGTAATCGGGGCTCGGGTTGAGACGCTCGACGATGCCGGCCGGACGTTGTCCGTCCGCCAAGTGACCGGTGGAACAAGCTTTCAGTCCGCCCCCACAAAGGAATTGTACCTCGACAGCGCCAGGGGGAGGGCAAAGGCCATCCGCATTACGTGGCCTGAGGGTAAGACCCAGATTGAACCGTGGATCGATACATGTTGCCGCACCCTCGTCGAATCAATGGCGGAAACGGCACCTTAACTCCCGCAAAAAAGTTGAGCTAAGTCTCGCAAAAAAACTTGACCTGTCAGTCGGCGCGCGTTCTATTAAGACCGAGCGAAAGATTACGCTTTAGTAATCCGCTCGTTTTCTTAATCTCGTCTCGGTTATCTTTGTCTGAGGAGACGGTTATGCAACGCGGTTACGTAAGTCGCCGATCGGGTTTCACGTTGGTCGAACTATTGGTGGTTATTGCGATTATCGGAATTTTGGTAGGCCTTCTACTGCCTGCCGTACAGGCCGCACGCGAAGCTGCTCGGCGCATGCAGTGCTCGAACAACCTCAAGCAGCTCGGGCTGGCGCTGCACAACTACCACGCCGCCTACAAGAAGCTTCCTTACGGTGAGTTTTACGTTGGCAACAACGCGGCGCGGCGTTACAGCGGTTACGTGGGAATGCTGCCGTTTCTTGAGCAGAGTGCCCTGTTTACGCAGATTGCCGGCGCGCAGTTCCAGTATGTCCCCTGGAACACCGGCTTCGTTCCCTTTCGGACCGAGATTCCTTCGTTGCATTGCCCTTCGGACGTAGAAAGGCCCAGAGGCACCAAGGACATTGGTCGAACCAACTACATGTTCTCGCGCGGCGACAGCGCCTGGGACCACAATCAATGGGCCGGCAACGGCGGCCGGGGCTTGCGCGGCATGTTCAGTGGACAAGGCAAACATCGCAGCTTCAAGGATGTCACCGACGGCTTGAGCAATTCGATCGCTATGGCCGAGCGGACCGTCGCTCAGCAAGGCTTGGCGGTGCTCGATGGCGGCACGGTGAAGGGGATTGGCAGCACCTTCCGCAACAGCAATCCATCGCTGTGCTCGGCGAACGTGACGGGTGGCAAGCGTTACGCCGTCGGAACCAAGATGGGCTACTGGGGCGGCAGACGCTGGCCCGACGGCGCTCCGGCCTTCAGCGGCTGCACCACGGTGCTCGGTCCCAACAAGGCCCAGTGCACCCAGAACACCTGGGACGGCGAAGACGGAATCTACGAACCGATGAGCCGTCACACCGGTGGCGTGCAGGTTCTGTTCGGTGACGGTGGCGTGCACTTCATTCCTGAAGCGATCGACACCGGCAATACGACTCTGCCTCCGCCGGACGCGCCGGGACAACCCCAGGCGATGAGTCCCTACGGGGTTTGGGGCTCGTTGGGATCGGGCCGCGGCGGTGACGCGGCAGTGATTCCCGACTAGCAACGGTTAGTCGGTAAAGGTCAACGTTGGGTTAATCAATGAGCAAGAGCTGTGGCAACATGGCCCTTGCTCATTCCTTTCACGTCTCGTTTTTCCTGCCGCCGGCACCTTTTGACGGCCGTTTTCTTAGCCTGCTCAAGTCTTGAGTTTAGAAACTTTATTTGGGGGAAGTATGCAAAAATACGTTTTCGTTTGTTTG
>JBQCEI010000681.1:0-3895 GCA_051960375.1 Aureliella sp.
GTTCACGTAGGTCGATGTCTGGAAGGCTCCGTTGGAGTCGGTCGAGGTGCCCAGCGGCGAGCCGTTGGAGAGGACGCCACCCAACGCATCGTAAGTGATCCGCGACTGGATCACGAAACCGCTATCCACCTGCGTGCTGCTCTGGACGGCGTTGCTCAGGTCGCGATCCGTCATGCGCACGAGGGTCATCAGCGACTGGCCATTGAGATTGGCAGCCGTGCGGGTGACGCGGGTGCCATCGTAGGCCATCGAGATTTTCGCCGTGCCGCTGGCCGCATCGGGCGCTTGTGATAGGCGCGACGTGGTTGTAACCATGAGATTTTGCGGGTCGTAACTGTACGTCCGCAGCACCGTCGGAGTGTTGTCCGACTGCGTCGCTGCTACGCCGCCGCTGAGCAGGTAATCCGGGTCGGGCTGTTGCACGTAGATCGGGTTACCCAGCGAGTCGAGGCGAGTCTTGGTGGCGCGTGCCTTGGCATCGGCCGGTCGGTTGTTTTCCACATCCGTGCCGTCGAACGTCGGGAACTGGACGACGTTCCAGCCGTCGGCCCCCGCATCGTTCGGCTTGAAATAGTCGGTGGCCGTGAAGTGCTTGATCGCGTCGGCTGCGCCAGGATCTCCGCCAACTTCATACACCACTCGCAAGCGGCCCAGCTGATCGTATTTGTTTTCGACCTGGCGACTGGCCAGATTATCGCCGGCCCGAGGAGTAAACGATTGGTGGATGAGTTTACCCGTCGCATCGTATTCATAAGTGGTCGTCGCACCGAGAGCCGATTGGTCCTTGACGAGTTGGCCGGCTGCGTTGAACCACTGCGTCGACGAGACGCCGGTGCGATCGGTCGAGACGACCTTCAGCAGCGCCCCATCGTAGCTGCGACTGGTCGAAGCGGCTTGCGTTCCAGTTTCGACGCCCGCGAGAGGATCGGCCACTTGCACCTGTCGTCCCAGAGCGTCATAGGTGAAACGAGTCTTCAACTCGGTGAGATTACCGGCCGAGCGGCCTTTCTCGGTCGCTTCGACAACATTCCCGCTGGGATCGGTGACGTATGAATAATTGGCCCCGCGCGCCGGCTGAGAGCCGCCTCCGTGGAGGCGGGTCGATATGAGCCGGCCCAGCGGATCGAACTGGCTGACCGTCTGACGACGTCCGGCTTCGATCGCGGAAATGACGTTGCCCGACGCATCGTAAGCTAAAGTGGTAGCGACATCTTCGATCTTCCAGTGATCGGTGTCCCAGCCCAGATTGGTCTTGCGCGTGACCTTGGTCGGCTGATCCAGGCGCGGATCGCCATACTCAAAACTCTGGTCCTCGCCGGTCAGCTTGTTGACAATGTGAGTCGGACGTCCAAGGAAATCAGCCGTCGTTTCCTCGATGGCCACTCCGTCCGTATCAAACGTGATCACGCCGCTGGAAACCGTGTGCTCACCATCCGAGACGCCATCGACGGTGGACCAGGTTTTGAAGTTGGCTGGATCGGCGTAGAACTTTGTCGTAGGTCCGCCCGTTACGGAAACTTCTTTCGTGCTTCCGTCGGCGTAGTACGCATAAGTCGTGGTCTGTTCCACGCTAATCGGTGCGCCCAGGTACATCGAGTAATAGGACGCGCCGTCGGCGGCCTTTTGGGTAAGCAACCGGCCGGCGGCATCGTATGTCAAGGACGTGATAACGTTATTGCCGTCAACGTGTTTGAGTACTTGTCCAGCAGCGTTGTATTCGTAGGTGTCCCGCGACACCGGACCTTCGTTTCCTTGATTGTTGGCGGCGGAGGTTTCGCTTTTGAGCAAATGCCCCAGGAGATCGAAAGACTGGGCCGCATGAGAGATCTCGGCGCCGCTAGAAAGCGTCGTGGTCTGCGCGAGGCTTAGCCCAGCCGCGTCCGAGGTGTAGGTTGTCGTAATGACTGTGTTGGTGGCTGCGTCGTTGATATTGCTCTTGTACAGCTTGCCAGACTGATAGTCCGTATAGTTAGTCACCAGCTCGGCTGGATCGGTATACGACATCAAATAGCCGAGGGCGGGGCCAGTCGTGTAGTAGGTCCACGCTTCAACCACATCCTTCTCGGCGGCCGTAGCGACCGGATCACTTGCCAATCCGGCCAGGCGTTGAGCGCCGTCGGGCTGTGAGTCGTCGAGGTTGCGGATCACGCGTTTGGACTTGAGCCGTCCATCCTTTTCACGCTCGTAAACTGTTCTCACACTGTTGTCTGGCCCGCCGAGAGGCTGCGAACGATCGCCGTCGACTTGGGCTGAGACGACCGAGCGCAGCAGAGTGCCGACCGCAAAAAGTGTCTCATCATCGGTCTCGTACTCAAATTCGGAGAAACCGCTCGGGTCCATGACATAAGTCACATTGCCGCGGTAGTCCTCTGGATCGTACTTCGGCGATGCGTCGGCCTCTTGCTGGCTGTCGGGAGCGTTATAGGAGGCGATCGTTTCGTAGTCGTGCCAGTATGTCGTCTCGCGGAACGAATCGGCACTGTCGGCCGGCGAGACCCGCTCGCGCAGCTTCTTAACGCCGCCCGCGGCATCGTAGTTCCACTGCGTTTCGCTCTGCAAAACGGCGGGAGACGTCGCCGGCTTGAACTCGCGCTTCTGCTTTTCGAGTCTACCGGCCGAGTCGAATTCGTAGCGGTCGATCCAGGTACCGTCGGAGGCTACCTCGGTTCCAGTGTCGCTGAGCTTCTTCAAGTCGCCGGCTTCTTGTTTGATGAAGCTCGTCAGCGGGCCGACTTTGAACTGGCCAGCCAGAATGCTGCCGGCCGGGTCGATTGCGTACTCGAGATTCGGAGCCGAGCCAGTGGGCAGAGGCAACTGGCCGACGATGATCTTCGATAACTGGTAAGCGTCGTCGGCGGTTTGGCCGTTGTGGTTGCCGAATTGGAAATTGGTCTCTGCAGCCAGCACCGTGCCACCGGTCAGCCACTGGTCCTTGACGATGATCCCATGCTCGTACTGAATCGTCCTTGTGCGTAAGTAGGACGTGCCGTTCGAAGGATCAACCTCGGAGATCGAGGTCAGCTCGCGATTGGCGTCGACATTGAAGTTGACCTGTCGCAGCACCTTGGTGCCGTCCACCAGCTTAATTCGACTGAGGTAGCCATCGGTGTTGTATTCGAAGTCGTTTTTGGTTCCGTCGGATGCAGTCAGCGACTTCAGAACGGGATGAGAATAGTCTGACGCGGTCGTATCCCAAATGAACGAGACACCGCGTCGTCCAGCGGGAGTGCCGTTGGGATCAAAGTCGACTCCCGGTTGCTCGATGCGGTCGATCAAGATCGCCGAGCTATTGGTGCCATAGGTATAGCGTTTGGCGTGATACTGCGTTCCGTCACCGGTAGTGAAGACGATCTTACCGTCGCCTAATCCCTCCACCTTGCCGAAGAACAATGGATCGCGGAATCCATCGGAGCCGAATGCGTTTGAGCCATACGCCATATTCGGCAATGTGCCGGTGTAGTTATAGTTGTTTCGAACCAGGTCGGCTGCGTTGAACAGCAGCGGAGTTTCTCCAGGGAAGGTAACGACCAGTCGATCGTCTTCGTTATCGGCTGTGTCGCGCTCGTCGACATAAAACCACGGCATGTCATCGATCGTCCAGCCCGCCCCAAAAATCGCCGTTTGATCGCCCACGACGATCGGCGTTTCGCCGGCGGTGGTCAGTGTGATCTTGTCTTCTGGACCGCCAGCGGTGGTAAAGTCCAACGTAACTTTCAGCTTCCAGCCGTAGACTCCGTGCTGCGTCGGCACATGCAGGGGGCGGACGGCAAAGTTGTAGTCGGCCGTGTTGGCGGGTTGGGAGATGGTGACCTGCGTCTCTTGCTCTTCGACCGAATTGTCGCTGCCGTAGGCACACCATACGAGCGTGGCGCTGATCGACTGAGGCGTGACGCCC
>JBQCEI010000682.1:0-4768 GCA_051960375.1 Aureliella sp.
CCTTACAAGAAGCACCGAGCCGGCGAACCGTACGTCGGCGTATGGGATTACAGCGAGGGCTGCGCACCAAGATGGAAATGTGTTCAGGGTGCAAAAGCTGTTGCCTATCTCAAGCCGAGCCCGCACCTTATACGTCAATGCCGCACGCTCGCCGACCATGGATTGAACCTGCTCGTCGTCGGCGATCGCTCGAACGTCGACGTTCAAGCCTTGGAAGAGAGCGAGCGGATATCGGTGTCCAAGAAGCTTATAAGACTCGAAGAATGTCAAAGACAATGTTCGCTCATCGTCTGCAACGCGAATCACGGAATGATCGTTAAATCGCTGTCGATGCGAATTCCGTTGGCGATGTTGCCTTTGTTCATTGAGCAACGCTGCAATGCGCGCGTCGTTGAGCACTTGGGGTTGGGTGTGGATCTATCGAAGTGTGCTGAAAACTCTTGGAAGCGGCGCATTGATGATTTACTGGGTTCGCCCGAGATTAGCCATCGCTGCCATCGCTATGCGGAGTTTCTAGAACGCGCGAACGCCGGAGCATTACAAAGGGCCGCCGGCATCCTGGATCGGTGGATCGAGGAGAGTTCCCCTGCCGCTGGATCGCCGGCATCTCCCGCACTACCGGATAAAGCACGCGCTTTCACGTCGAAGCTTGCCGACGGGTAGTCGCTCTGCTACCGCGTGGACGATGAAAGAAACGGAAGTGGGGCACTCGCGGTAACCTTTGGGTTGGCACCCAAGGCAATCGCAGGACGCTGCTGGTGCGGTTAACACCTGAGTTCTGTCGAACTTGTCGAACGCGCGATGCTCGGGAGTTGTGTGGCTCGATCTGAACTGCTTACAATTCCGACAAATCACAGCTCAAGCAATAAGCAATCCGTGAGAAGTCGATGCAGTGTTATCAATGATCAGCAGCCTGGCGTCAGCTCGCGGTTTGCACCAAGAGCCCGACACTACCGCGTTCCGGCTGGTGAATTGCACAGGTGGATAACGCGGGATTAACGCGAGTGTTCGCTACCTCTGAACGCGCCCATGGAGTCTCGTTCCCGATGGGCACGCTGAGTGTCGCTGTGCAGAAGAGGTGTTTTTCTGATGTCAACGCTCGACCGCAAGCGAGGTTGCTTGATTGGCCTAGCGGTCGGCGATGCGCTGGGAGCAGCCGTCGAGTTCATGCCACCGGGCTCGTTCGTTCCTGTCTCGGGCTACCGTGCCGGTGGGCCGCATGGCTTGGCGCCGGGAGAGTGGACTGAAGACACAAGCTTGGCCTTGGCGCTGGCCGAGAGTATCGCGAGGGCAGGGTGGAGTCTGGATGATCAGGCTCGGCGCTATGTCGATTGGCGAGACAACGGAACGTACTCGGTCAACGGAAGATGCTTTGACATCGGCAATGCGACCAACGCGGCTTTGCACCGTTTTGCGAAGACGGGAAACGCGCGGACCGCCGGCGGCACCGCGGAAAGCTCGAGCGGCAATGGCTCGATCATGCGACTGGCGCCGGTGCCAATTCATTTTGCTGAGCTCCTCGGGTCCGACCTGCGGAGGCTATCGCGTTACGCCAGCGAGTCGAGCATTACCACGCACGCTAGTCCCATGTGCGTATCGGCCTGCCGATATCTTGCAACGATACTTGCAGGATTGATCTGTGGCCTGGACCGCGAGATCGTCTTGTCTCCCGACTGGGAACCGCTGCGGCGGCTCCGTGCCCTGGAGCCATTGCATCCTGAGATTGAAGCCATTGCGAGTGGAAGCTATCGGGGCAAACGGCCGCCCGATATCCGCGGATCCGGTTTCGTCGTCCGTAGCTTAGAAGCGGCCCTTTGGGCATTCCACGACGCCAGCAACTTCGAGCAAGCCGTCCTGCGTGCAGTCAACCTCGGTGACGACGCAGACACAACCGGTGCTGTCTGCGGCCAACTAGCCGGCGCGCTCTGGGGTGAATCGGGCATACCGCCAACTTGGCGAGCAGGCTTGGCCAGAAAAGACAAGCTCGAGCGCGCTCTCACCGGTCTTCTGCAAGAGACAACTTGAGCGTTGCAACCAATGCACGCGCCTCGGCAAGCAACGATGCGAATCATCAGAGGCTATCTCAGGACGCTGCTGACGAGGCTAGCGCTCACGGCCTTGGAAGCAACCGTCGACGCTTCCCCGGAGTTGTGCGGCGCGGTCGGCACTGCTTACAATTCCCGCAACTCGCAGCTCGAGCAACGCATGACCGTCTATTGAAAAAGTCGGTGCTGGGTCATTGAGAATTAGCCGCCGGACGATCGCCCGCGGTTTGCGACGAACCCGGGCGCTACCGCGTGCCGGCTGATCCATCAGCCGCCGGGCGGTAGCCCGCGGTTGGCCGCAGTGGCAGGTTCGTCCCTCGCTTACGGAGAAGTTCCGCCGTGAAGATTGCTCGCATCGTTGCTCATCGGGTCGAGTTGCCGCTGGTCGAGGGTTCTTACAAGTGGTCCGGCGGGAAGTCGGTTTCGGTCTTCGACAGCACGCTGGTGGGAGTCGAGACCGAATGCGGGCTGGTCGGTTACGGCGAGGTCTGTCCGCTCGGTCCGTTCTATTTGCCGGCGTACGCTGAAGGGGTGCGGGCCGGGCTGAAGGAACTCGCTCCGCACTTAATCGGCTTCGATCCGCGGGAACTTGCCAAGCTCAACCAGCGGATGGACGCGGCTCTCAAAGGGCATCCGTATGTGAAGTCGGGCATCGACATCGCCTGCTGGGATATTTTGGGCAAGGCGACGGGGCTGCCGGTGTGCGTGCTCATGGGTGGCCGATTCGGCGAAAGCGTGCGGCTGTATCGAGCCATCTCGCAACAGCCGCCCGACGTGATGGCTCGCAACGTCGCCGGGTATCGCGCCGAGGGCTACACGAGATTTCAGCTCAAAGTGGGCGGCGATCCCGATCAGGACATCGAGCGGATCCGGCAAGTGCGCGAGATCCTCGCGCCGACCGATCGGCTGGTCGCCGACGCCAACACCGGCTGGACTCAGCATGAAGCGATGCGAGTGGTGCGAGCCGTTCGCGACATCGACGTCTATATCGAACAGCCGTGCCTGACTTACGAAGAGTGCCTGGCCGTTCGCCGCAACACCGATCATCCGTTTGTGCTCGACGAAAACGTCGATGGCCTCGACATGCTGCTGCGGGCCAAAGCGGACTTAGCCATGGATGTCGTCAACCTGAAGATCAGCAAACTTGGTGGGCTGACGAAGACGAAGCAAGCCCGCGATCTGTGCGTCAGCATGGGCATTGCGATGACGCTTGAAGATAGCTGGGGCGGCGATGTAACAACCGCAGCCATCGCGCACTTGGCTCATAGCACTCCTGAAGAGTTTCGTTTCACGAGCACCGACTTCAACAGCTACGTGACGGTCAGCAACGCCGCCGGCGCCCCGCAACGCGATCACGGATTCATGCGTGCCTCGACGGCACCGGGGCTGGGCATCGAACCGCGCGGCGAAGTGATCGGCCCGCGAGTGCTAGAGGTATCGTGACGCTCCCCAAGGCAAGATCAGCGACCATCAACGTTTATCCGCGGACGTCCAAGTCCAGTTCGTTCATTCGTGTAGAAAGTCGCAATGGCTGATTCGTCCATTTTCCGAGGCTGCATTCCCGCGTTGATGACTCCTTGCTCGCGCGAGGGCAGCCCGAACTTCGATGCGCTGGTCAAGACTGCGCAGTCGCTCATCGCCGCGGGCATGCGCGGCGTTGTGTATTGCGGTTCGATGGGGGACTGGCCGTTGCTCTCCGATGAGCAGCGTCAAGAAGGGGTGCGACGCCTGGTGGAAGCGGGCGTGCCGGTCGTCGTGGGCACCGGAGCTCAGAGTCCGCAACGAGCCGCCGCGCACGCAGCGCATGCCAAAGAGGTCGGCGCCGCGGGGCTGATGGTGATCCCGCGGCTGATGTCGCGAGGCACATCGCCGGCGGCGCAGCGAGCTCACTTCGCCGGAGTGCTCCAAGCGGGCGGCGATTTGCCAGCGGTGATCTACAATAGCCCTTACTACGGTTTTGAAACCAAGGCAGACTTGTTCTTCGACCTGCGGCGCGAACACACCAATCTAGTCGGTTTCAAGGAATTCGGCGGAGCGAAATCACTGACCTATGCAGCCGAACACATCACCAGCGGCGACACGTCGCTGTCGCTAATGGTCGGCGTCGACACGCAAGTATTCCACGGCTTCGTCCGCTGCGGCGCGGTCGGCGCCATCACAGGCGTGGGCAACGCTTTGCCCAAACAAGTGCTGCGTCTGATCGAACTGTGCGAAGAGGCCGCCCGCGGGGATGCGGAAGCGCGTCGCCTGGCTGCGGAACTCGACAACGCACTGCAAGTCCTCTCCACGTTCGACGAAGGCCCCGACCTGGTTCTCTATTACAAACATCTGATGGTGCTCGAAGGGCACGAGGATTATCAGTGGCACCTCAACGAGTCCGACCGGCTCAGCGACCGCCAGCGCGGCTTCCTCGAAAGCCAGTGGCGGCAGTTCAAAGAGTGGTGGAGCAGGTGGCCGGGTGCCATATCCGGGTGAGTTCTTGGCACCTCCCCATTCGCTAGTCGTTTTCACCCAAACTTGCATCTGCATTGTTCTCCATGCTGATGCCTCGCCCTTAGCTGAGCGTCGACACTTGGCGCCTTGGCGTGAGAACCGAAACAGCCTTATTTCACGCGAAGACGCAATGCCGCGAAGTCACCATGCCCAGCTACTCGGTCTTAGGGGCCCAAAAACGATGCCGCGCTTCGCAGTTCAAAAGGACGGCGGCTAGCTTTGGCCAAGGC
>JBQCEI010000683.1:0-15051 GCA_051960375.1 Aureliella sp.
GGCTGCTGATGTATCGCGTTGCCATCGAGACCGGCTTGCGTTCTAGCGAGCTGCGGTCCCTAACTCGTGCAGCGCTTCACCTGAGCGGCGCCGAGCCTTACGTTCGCGTGAAGGCTTCCATCACTAAGAACTCCAAAGAGGCCAAGCAGTACGTCAGCGACAGCCTAGCGGCCGAATTGACGAAGCGAGTCAAAACCAAGCTGCCCGGCGCCCGAGTGTTTAACGTGGTTTCTCGCATGGAAATGGCGCGTACGCTTCGCAGCGACCTAGCCGACGCTCGGAAACTCTGGCTCAAGACCGTGAAGGATGACCACGAAAAGGAAAGCGATTTTCTGAAGTCGCCCAACAGCCAGGGCGAGGTAATCGACTTTCACGCTTTGCGTCACACCTGCGGGGCGTGGTTGGTACAGCAAGGCGTCACGCTGGCCGAAGTGCGGGAAATCATGCGGCACAGCACGATCACGCTCACAGTGGACTGTTACGGCCATCTGGCACCGGATGCACGCTCGCGCAGCCGGCAAGTTCTAGGCGAAATGCTGTAGGGGTTGCTCTATGGAAGCTGAATATCCAGGCTATCGCTACGGCTCGCCTTCTCATTGGCTCTGGGGCTGGGGCGAGCGAATACGCGTCCACTTCGGTGATCCGCGCGCAACCATCACGCCGGACGACTGGATTGTCGTTAACCCGGATGAGGAATCGAACGAGGCACTCGATAGGCTCGAAAAGGAATTTCCGATTCCCGTCTCAAAGGTGCGGTACTACCTCGGAGAAGTTCACGCGGGAAACGCTATCCCATTCAAGCATCACACAACGCTGATGGAACTCTCCAGGGCCGTTTTAGAGCTGGCGGAGGTTGCCGGCGAAGGAGTCAAGACGAAACCCAACACAACGAGACTCAGGGCCAAGGCGATTACGTCTTTCTCACGAAAAAGGAAGTGCGCAGTCTTTACCGAAAATCTGAGAGTTGGCTGACAGGACAACTCAAAAAGAAACCCTGCCCGATTCCCTGCAAAAGCATCACGCAAAAGGGGCTCTGGCTGTTGCGGGCTGAATACGATCGGCTCTCCACAGAAAAGGCAAAAGCCCAAAAATAATTGAGCGGCTTCCCGCACTCTACCCGCACTCTCCCCGCATTATCTCGCACTCTGCATGCGCCGCGGGGCGCAATGTCTGGACCGCTGTTTTGACTTCCTTATCGTTTGGTTGTGGTCACTTGGATTCACAACCTTTCAACGGGAGTCTTTCTATGGCACTCGATGCCAACACGCAGAAACAGGTCGAACTGCTTACCAAAACACAAGTCGCTCAGCGGCTTCAAATGTCGACCCGGACGGTGTACCGCAAGGTGCAAGAGGGCGAGATTCCGGCGCCGGTCAAGCTGGGCCATCTGGTCCGCTGGCGGAGCGATGTTCTGGATGCCTGGATTGAAAACAACTGTCAGCCAGTGGAGGGCTAACTATGACCTTCAAAGACTGGCTTCTTTCCCGCGACATCGACGCGGAAGCTTTGACCCCTGAACTAGAGGGCGCGCTTTGGAAGCGATTCCAAGCCGAGCAGAAGGCCACCGAGCCGCCGGGCGAAGTGCTCTTGCTTCTCAGCGATGAACGCTACTGGCCGGTGCGGTGCGAGCGGGTGTCCGCATGATTGCGATTGACCCGGTTCAGCGAATCATTGACGCGGCGGCTACGGCAGGCATGAAGCTTGTCCGGGCGTGCGAACTGTCACAGAACGAACAACCCCGAGCGGCAAACTCGGGGCGTTCTGAATCTGCAAGCAAGAAGCAGGGATACGTTCATTCTAATGGTCACGACGGCGATTGACAAACACTCGATTCTTACAAGCAAGAATAAGCCAACGCGCATCGCAGTTAACGCAGGGGCGATACCTGAACAACTCAAGTGGGAAGCGCGGTGGGTTTGTTGGCAATACGAATGGAAGGTCAACAAAGAGGGGAAGGGCAAGTGGCAGAAGGTCCCCTACATGGTCAACGGGGCTCGCGCGAACAATGACCAAAACACCTGGACAACTTTTGATAGAGCGCTTCAAGCGAGCGACGGATTCGATGGGATTGGGTTTGTGCTGGGCGATGGCTTCACAGGCATTGACTTAGACAACTGCCGAGATGTTGAGACTGGCGCCCTCACTTCGACAGCCCAAAACATCATCACACGTTGTCAAAGCTACACTGAGGTGTCACCGACCGGGACAGGCGTGAAAATGCTTGTGCTCGGGGAGAAGCCGCAGGGCAGGTGCAAATGCGACGATCCCGAAGTAGAGCTCTATTCGGGTGGCCGCTACTTCACTGTTACGGGTTGGCATCTTGAAGAGACGCCGCAAACCGTCACCCACGACAACGGCATCATCGGATGGGTGTACTCCACCTATATCCAGCACGGCGGCAATCTTCGAGATGTTCAATACACATCGTCGACAGTCGCCTCAGACGCTGAGGTTGCCCGCGATGCTTTACAGCACATTCCGACGAAGTACGCAAGCAACCATACCGACTGGGTGCGAGTAGGTTACGCGGCGAAGTCTACTGATGAAAACTTGCGCGATGACTGGGTTGCCTGGTCGCGCAAGGGCGATGGTTATGTCGATGACGCGGACTGTCTAGCAACATGGGCGAAGATAAAGCCTGATGGAACGCTGGGCATTGGGACGCTGGTGCATCTTGCGATGGAAAGCGGCTGGAAGCCGGCCAGGCAGGAGACCCGCACTACATCAACGACCACGCTCGTTAATCCGTCAAACCCCGATGAGCGCTTCGCCAAAATCCGCGAGCATTACGAGCGGCCGATTAACTTGCATGAGCTGCTGGACGCGAATTTCAACGACGAATATATCATCGAGGATTGCTTAGTAGCGGGCCAGCCTTCAACCACATCGGGCGCGAGCAAGGCGATGAAAACGTGGATTGAAGCGGCTCGGGCTGTCGCACTGATAAGCGGCAAGCCGTTTCTGGGACGCTTTGCGGTTAACCGGCCGTGCTCAGTTTTCTTTGCTACCGCGGAAAGCGGGAAGGCGACGGTCCAGCGAACTATTCGCGCTATTGCTCGCTGGATGGACGTAGACCTTCGCGCCATCGACCCGGGTATGCTCACTTTCTGTTGGTGGGTGCCGCGGGTAAGCGATGCCGAGCTGCTTGATTACTTCGCCTATGAGGCGGAGAAATCGAAGGCTGAAGTTTGCACCATCGACCCGCTTTATCAAGTGCTCGATGACGCACAGTCCAGCTACATTTTGAACGGCCGCCAACTTGCCGACTTGAGCAATCGCATTTTGGCACTCGGCGCAACGCCGATTCTGGTCGACCACGCAAAGCGGTCTAGCCAAAATGTCAAAGAGTTCGAGCCGCTAGAGCTTGAGGACATCAGCGGCGCCGGCAAGGCCGAATACTTTCGGCAGTGGCTCTTGGTAAGCCGCCGCTCAAAGTTTGCCCCCGAGCCAGGCCAGCCACGCAACCACGAGCTGTGGCTCACCCTTGGCGGCTCTGCCGGCCACGCTTCAACGTGGGCTCTAGACATCGAGGAAACGATTCACAGCGACCGCAGCCGCGATTACGAGGTTGCAACCGCCCCGCGCTCTGAAGTCGTCCAGCAGCGTTCAGAGGCCCGTAAAGAGCAAGCCAAGTCTAAAGCCGACCAAAGGGCCGAGGCTCTTGAGGCGCGCATGCAGCGAAAGGCCGACGAGCTTATCGAAAACATCTACAAGGGCGACCGATTCTTGGCGCTCACTCAGAACGACATCGAGGGGCGGGTTGCCGTCACTGGCAAGGAAGTCACTCGAGTTATCGGCATCCTGATTAACGACGGGCGACTGCGGAAAGTGCCCAAGGGTGCGGAGAAGAACGGCCGGAAATATGACGCCTACATGCTGGGCGATTCGGTGGGCTCTGGTGCTCCCTGGGACCCTAATTTCAGTGGGGAATGAGTGTGGAATTTCCCCGGTTGTTTCCCCGGTCAGCCGGCAGAGAGGACACAAGTGGGGAAAGGCGTATCTAGTAGAGATACGCTTTCACTTTCCCCACTGCCTGTCACAAAGACTTCAGACTTCAAAGTTTATCTCAACAACCAAGGATTAACCCAAATGCGAACCTACGAATTTTGCACACCCAACAGTCCCCGGCTTATCAGAGAGTTCCTGACGCTGGTCGAGAGTCACGCTATCCGCATCGACCGGGAATGCACGGTTCTGCGTCAGTCGGCAAAGGCGGTGCTTGTGCGGACCAATATTGGCGATGGCAACGTCGACCAGATTGTCCAGCAGCTGCGGCGCGAAGCCTTTGAAGGCGAAAAGATGTCAATAAATTTTCTGACTGAGGCCCGCTAACCAGTTGCCTTTGGGACCGACAATGTTAGATTTACAAGCAATTCAAACAGCGATGCCGCGGACCCAAGTAGATCGCGGGAAATCGGCATCGAAGTTAGGGGCGGTTGAGTTAAACCAACGCCGCGCCCTTTCGCAACTGCTTAATGCGGTTGGGGAGGGGCAACCTGTGTTCTCCCCAATCTTTCAAACAAGGGGGGAACGACAATGGCAATCGACCTGAAAAACAAGACGGTCAAAGACCTTCGCGAGAGCCGGGCAAAGTTAGTCTCTGATGCCCAAGCACACGTCGCCGCCAACGAGATGAACTGGAACGCGGAAGCGGAAACCAAGTTCAAGGCCATGAAGGCGGACATCGACGCCTACAGCGAGGCCATCACGCGGCGCGAATCTCTGGGGGGCGGCAAGCCCAGCTCGTTCGATGATCCGATGGAAGGCACGCACGGCCGTCGGGGCAAGGCCGGTACGCTGTTGACCGACGCGAACGGCATTCAGCATCGAGTGTTCGGCAGCGAAGAAAAATACTCGGACGCCTACTCCGGCGCTGTCCCCAATTTCCTGGGGCACTTCATCTGCGGCCGCGTGGCTGGCCTGAATCGTGTTCCTGGCGAAATGCGGGACATGGTAGCAGCGGTTGACATGCAAAGCGGCGCTTCTGTGCTGCGTCCCGAGCAGTACGCCGGCACGATCGACAAGGCTCGAGCGAAATCGGTTGTGATGGCAGCCGGTGCGACCACCATCGAGATGAAAAGCGATGAAGTTCGCTTCGGTCGCCGTGAAAACATCGTCACGCCGGAAGTGAAAAAGGAGCTGGCCACCTTCACGGCTCAGCGGATGACCTTCGGGCATGTTCTGTTGCGCAGCTTCACCATCGGCAATCTTTACGAGATGAGCCGCGAATGGGTCGAAGGCACTGTCAACAGCGCTCAGCTCGTTGATGATGCCATCTCGCTGGACCTGGCCATCGGAATCGACAAGTTCGCTCTACAAGGCACTGGCGATAATCAGCCGGTTGGCCTGATCAACATGCCGAACGTTTCAGCGTCGACCGCCGGCACGTTCTCATGGAGCGACATCTCGGGCGCAGCGACAGAGATCCGCGTATCGAACCACGAGCCGAACGCCGTGATTCTGCATCCGACGATTCACGACCGAGCGTTCAACAGCGTGGACAACAACGGCCAATGGCTCGCGCCGCCGCCCACGATCAACAAGCTGAAGTACTTGCATACCACCAACCTGGACACCACCAACGGTGTCATTGGTGACTTCTCCAAGTTCGTTTGGGGTGTCCGCAGCGAGCTGACCATTGAAGCCACCACGACCGGCGGCGACTCATTCGAGAAGCACTCTGTCTTGGTCAAGGTGGTTTGGCGCGGTGACTTCACGGTTGCCGATCCGACCGCGTTCCGCAAATTCACTGACATGGCTGTTTAATAGGGGCCAACATGAACGACCTACTCAACTTCAAAGTGCTCGAAGTCATTCGGCCGGCAGCCATCGTTGACAACGCGTCTTTCACGACCACCGAGATTGACGCCATCGGCTGGGGCTTCGCGACGTTCTTCTTCCATCTGGGAACGACCGACATCGGCATCACGGCTCTGAAGCTTCAGGAGTCCGATACCAGCGGTTCAGGCTTCGCGGACGTTGACGGCCTGGACTTCAACGGCGACTCGGACATCGAAGCGGCAACGGCTGCATTGCCCGGTGCGACCGACGATGGCAAAGTCTACGTTCTGCAATGCGACCTTCGCAACCGCAAGCGTTACTTGGACCTGACGGCCACCATTGGAGACGGCGCGAGCGGCGGCTATGCCAGCTGCATCTGCGTCTTGACCAAGCCGCATCAAGCACCGACCACCGTCTCCGCAATGGGCGCTGGTGGCATTCTGCGAGTCTAACGACACATCGTTGCGTTACTGGCCGGCAGGGCTTTGACGTGAGGCCCTGTCGGCTGGTGCGCTACGGCTGGTCGCTGACCGACATGGGGGCCAAAATCATAAGCGACCGGCACCCCGTCGATACCTGTGACCCCGCGTACATTTTCTCTGCTGTTTTCAAGCCACCCCTTCGCCCTGCTTCGGGTGGCGACTTCTTTAGGCTAGAACGGAATGCCAACGCTCATAGGTGAAGGCCGGGCAGGCTCAATCGCGATTAACCGCTCGAGTGGTCGGAACACTGTGCGGACGCCGTTTTCGTTTCTCGTAAAAGCGGACGCTATCGACCAAGACCGCATTCAGGTTGCTGCATGTCCAGGCCTACCGATCGTCGGTGATACAACCATCTCCGGCTACGGGATGTGCGTCGGCAAACGCGGAACGCGCAGAGAGCAAAATCCCCTGTACTGGGACTTCGAGTGCGAGTTCTCAACCGAAGTTGAGGAAGGTACAGACCCACAGACACCACAGCAGCAGGGCAGCGACCCCACAGCTTGGATTCCGACCGCTGAGCTTCAATTCAAGGTGATGGATGAGGTAGTGCGGCGGGATAAAAGCACCATCCCAAAGCTTTGGCAAAACTCTGCCAAGTCGATGTTCGAGACTGGCTTGACGATTCCGCGAACGATTCTTCGTCGTGACTTCTACCAGTTCGAGCCAATCACCACCACGATTGACCAGCTCGAGGACAGAAACAATAAAATCAACGATGCCACGTTCCTGGGGCGGGATGCCAAAACGCTGCTGCTGCAAATCCGCGCGGCAAAAATCGGCTACTACTACGGGACGCGCTGTTGGCTTGTTGAGTACTCGATGAAGTACAAAGAGGACGACTGGCGCATTAAGATGCTCGACGTTGGCTACAGCTACCTGGACGGCAGCTCACCGCGCAAGCGGAAGCCATACATGGACGACGACAAGCAGACCATCATCCTCGGTGGACTTGACGGCTTCGGTAATCCGGTTGACAACCAGGAAACGGACCCAGAAATTCTCTACTTTGAGCGTTACGAAACGATGGATTTTTCTTCGTTCATAAGGCTGAAACCGTAATGCCACGAGCTTATCTCATTCTACGGCCGCAAAACATCATTGAAATGTTCAAAGCCCATACGGCGGCAGGTGAACCCATTTCGTGGTCGTTGCAATCTGGCGGGTTGCCACCCGATACAAGGTTTGTCGGACTAGCGACAAGCGGCGGACAATGGCGGCTCGAGCTTGAATCAGCCGACTTCATCAGCGGCGAAACGCTGCCGCAAATCGCGTTCAATCGAACACCAGGCTGTAGCCCTGAAGAGATGAAGCGATTTGGACCGCCTAGCTTTTGAGCCAACCGATGCACAGCCAGGCTCGGCGGCCAAGGTGGAAGTCTTGGCGATGCGAGCCGCGTCCGGTCTGCCGCTCTGGCATCCTGACGACAAGCTAGGCCCGGTCTGCTTGCACAGTCCGATGCTGAACCGCTACAAGCCGCCGAAGGGTGCGCATCCGCTGGGGCGGTTCTTCAAGGGGTGGAAGCCGCCACCGGCAAATAGCCTTTCTCCTAATTGCTTGACGCGGCCCTAGCGATTCTGCTAAATTTGCCAGCCCTAAAACAAACTTCACAAACCGACCTGCGACCTGCCGAGGGCTCCTAACCCTTTGCAACTAGTTGCTGGTCAATTACCATGGCTGGTATGACTGAGCCCGCGTGCTTGTTGGGTGCTCCAAGCTTTGACCTGCAAAGGCAGCAGCAAGGACCCCGCCGGAGTTGTGAAGCTTCGGAGGAGCGAGTACGCGGGCTCTGTCGTTTGATGGAGGCCCAACAATGGCCAATTCTCTCTCTCGGGCTCGCTCTTCTAAGCCCAAAACTGCACTTCGTTCCACTTCTCGAACCAAGGCCGCTAGCAAACGCTCTGACGCATCCAAAGCGGTGGACGACTCAGCAGCCGCGAAAAGGGCTCTGAACGCAGCAGACGGCAAACGTCGCGTTCATCCTGACGACGAAGCGGTGAAAAGGTGGGAACTGACCGACCTTATCGACGATTACACGCGGCTACCCGCTCTCGGGCTGCAAGCCGGGCTGTTGCGTCACTTGGATCTTATCGCCCAGGTGATTCACGAAGGCAAAGTCGATTGCGTGGCCCATGTCGGCATGATCGCGGCGAGCTTCGAGCGGTTCTGTGCCCAGTGTGTCGAGCGACAATACCCGATGAAGCAAACCTTCGGCGGCGGGCTCGACTGGGACAGCGATGAGTTCGGCCAAGGCTTAAGCGGCGACTGCACCGACGCCGACGTTATCGACGCACTGAACCGCGACATGGACGAAGCCCTGCGCCGCGACTATCCCGAGTTCTTCAAGGATGAGGAAGCCGCGTAACCGGATGAAATAGTTAATCCGGTTTCCAAAGCGCCTGCCGGTCAGCCGGTGGGCGTTTTTTATTGGCCCCTTGTCACACCCACGGCACAAGGTGTCTATTTCCCCTTGCATTTGTTGCACTATGGAAGGACTTAAAATCCTGTGCTCCGTAAGGGGCGTGCGGGTTCGAGTCCCGCCTCGGCTACTCAATTGCGCTTCGAACCCAACGCTTCATTCACCGGTAGCGTTTCGAGCGATCCGGCGTCCAGGCGATCGACCTCTGGAACTCCGCTTTCAGGCGGGGCGTCACCAAAGCCCAGGACCATTCGTCGAATCTCAGGTCCTCGACGTAGACGACGTGGAACAAGGACCGCATGTTCGGAAACGCGCAAGCGAGCACCCTGTCGGCCATTTGAAAGAGCTCGACGACTTCCGCTGTGCGGCGTTCGTCCATGGCCGCTTGCGTTTCTTCCCGAAATCTTCGAAACGCAATATAAACTCGCATCTGTCGGTTCTCGCCAACGAGCTCCTCGCGGACGCTGGGCAATCGAGCAGCAGCCCAGCCGAGAAATGCGTTTCGAAAGGACATCTTTGGAGTCTGCCGAATGCTTGAGGTGCCATTTGAACGAACGGAGCGGACCGGCGGCGAAGTTACCGCTTCTTGAGGGCGGAGGTCGGTTTGACCTTGGCAGGAACTTTACCATCGACCTTTGGCAAGCAGGCCGCGAATCTTCATGCGCCTGAGCCAGCGTCTTAGGGAGACCTCCATTCGCTCTCATGAATCCCGAAGTCTTCGTTCGCCGCTTGTTCGGCATCAGCGAGCGTTTCGTGCCATGTATCGCCGTAGACACTGCCGTCCGTAGATGAGAAACACAAGAAGTACCCATACCCGTCAAACTCGATCTGGATGTTCAGAGAGATGTCGCGAACGGGCGTCGGCAATGGTGTCGCCGCACCAGCAGGAAGCCAGCCCGTGTGTTGGTCCCCGCCAATTTGCAGCGGTCGCTCGTTGATGAACTTGACAATCGTCATCAGCGCTCCCACAGTCCTGGGGATGATCGCGGTCGCCGCGAGCGATCATTCACTGGAGAATGAGCCGTTCGGCGACTCCGGTCCGTTCCTTGGTTCACCATGGGCATCGTCCGAATGCTTCGCATGAAGTGCAAGTTTACTGCCGACGGCAACCAAGTTGAGACTGGGCGACTGCAAGCACCACCCACCGCAATTCGATCGGTTAGAAACGAGCTGTAGCGACATGCCGTTGTTGAAGTCGATTTCTACATCGTTGGTGATGGGTCGAATGAAAGCCGAAGTGATCGTTGCGAGATGAAGATAGCGGCACATCTCTTGGCCAGCATCGCGGAACACCATTGCGATTTCGTCGCTACCGCCGCGATTGACCCAAATGGTCGATTTCTCTCCTTGGTCCTGGCAAGTGACCAGAATTCGCTCATCGTCGACCAGTCGCCAAAGGCACTCGGCGAAGAGCGTCGATTCGCCTTCGAAAAGCAATCGCCAGTCGTCGATCCGCTTGGAAGCTTCGAGCAGTTGCTTCCCAATGAGCCAAGTTAATTGCATTGGGATCCCGCGTTCAGTGCGTTAGAGTCATTCACGCGTCACCTGTTCGACGCAGTAGCGGCCGAAGGAATACGCCGCAGAGCCACGCCAGCGCCCAGTAGATGGCGAGGGACGAAGCAACAAGCAGCATGAAACCGAGCATGCCAGGCACGCCGGCAAATGCGGGTGGGCGTTCAAGGATGGCGGAAACGGAAAACACCGTGACCGCAAGCAGGAGCCCGATAGGCCAATAAACGGTGCGACGCAACGCGCGTTCCGGTGGCACCAGCGCCGCACAACCGGCGAATAACACGTAGAGGCCGAGGTTCGCAAAGTCGGACGGCATCTCGAACACCTGCGACACGCCGATACACGCCGCACCGATCATCGCCGCCAGATACCGTGATACGGCGGTGGCGCGGTTCATTTCATCGGCTCTCGACTGTCTCATCGTCCGTCTCCCATTAGGCTGCTCCACCTATTGTACCGCTCGAGGACCAGTCGATGCTCGCGCCGGTCCAGTCAGCGGCGGGCGACCGGCATCTTTTGCTCGCGTCAGCTCTTCGCATCTATGAGTAGAAGGCGGTTCATTGCAGCGCCGGAGCGATTGCGACGCAGTATGCAATGAAGAGAGCAACCTCGATCACAACCACGAGCGTAAACTCCACCGCTGAAGCAGCCGATCGGCGCAGGCTGATAATGACAAGCCAGGGGAAGGCATAAACCGGCAACCCAGCCACCGCAAACTCTAACGAGTTGCTTGCCCACCTCGGAAGGTTGGCAATGGCGAAGTCGGGTATCGATAGGATGCCTCGACACAGCAAACCAATCAAAGCGACCCAAGCAATGTGCAAGTATAGCCATAGCCGAACGCTCGTGAGAATCCGCGGTTCTACTTTGATTTTTGTCATCATCACCAATTGACCGCCGCCGCGCCCAAGTGCAGTTCGCTGGACGCCTCTGTTGGATTCTAACACGATTCTATTGTAGCGCCCGAGGACCGGTCGATGCTCAAAGCGGCCCAGTCACCGGCAGGCGCCCAGCCGCACGCAAGCATCTTTCGCCCTGGCGGCTCTTCGCGTCTTCGCGCCTTTGCGTGATGCCGAAAGAAAAATCAATCTCACGCGAAGCCGCGAAGCCGCGAAGCGGACGTATGCTCCACGTGCACTTGATAGCCGAGCGCAAAAACACGCTTAAAAAAGTCTCAGCAGCGAGAGCAGCGCGAAGCCGAACAAGAACACGATCACTCCGAAGGCTATGCCGTGAGCGCCGACATCACTTGCCATGTGACCGAAGTCTATGTTGTCCGCGTTACCAGTACGCGTCACTTGGAGACCTTTCCGCGCGGTAAGGGACCCGAAGTAAAAGCAGAGAGCCGCTAACGCCACCAAGCCCAGTCGCACCAGCCACACTTGCAATAAGCTCATACCGATGGGTGCCTCGTCGTTCTTCTCAACATTCGTGAAACGCCTCGGGGTGTGCGCGTCCCGCCGGAAGGCAAAAGCCAAACCCAACGGCTGTGAGTATGCAAAAGGCAATCGTGCCCAGATAAATGCCGCCGAAGATGTCTCCCCCCTGGCTCCATGCTCGCTGGACGGTTGCGATGACAGGTAATGCGGCAGTGACGGCCCAAAGTAAAACAAACGCTCGCCATTTTGCGCGCGTAGCGAAGTACCAGGAACCGGCGAGGCCAACGACTGCAGCTAATCCAATACAGGTGATCGGTATCGGGTCCTGCACGACCAATTCGGTACCGCCAATCGAGATCAGGGGGATCAGCCAAATGCAGTAGAGAATACTTGCAGCTCGCACCGGAAGGCGAAGTAACGTCGGGATCGAGGTTGCAGCCGAGACCGCAACTGGAGATGCCGGTGGTTGGTAGGGGTTTGAGTTCATGATGGGCGCCGGTTGCAAAACGCGCTAAACAGTGTGATAGCGTGGTCTCACAGCATGCTTGGAGTGGGGATGGGTAACCCGGGTCGGAAACGAGTCGGAAGGGATTCGCCTAAAGTTCATCGCTCTTGTCTAGGACGGAGGTCGTTTTCAGTGCTTACCCGCTGACCGAATTTGCGTCAGATGGATGTTTTCGGGCTGCTTGCGGATCCTCAGCCAGTATTCCTCTCGAGCGTCATCGTCGATCTCGATGGTGCCAGGATACAAAGTGTCGTTGCCGTCTTTCTTGCAATTCGAAACCCAGAAGTGCATTCCCGTTTCAACATCGAGGTAATTGGCTTTGTAGCCTCAACCTTTAAGCGATTGCAGCCGGCGCCCTTTGTAATAGAGCGTCTTTCGAGTGCCCGAGAAGGTGACGCGGCCGATGCGGGCGTGGCCCGATAACCCAGGCTTTTCCTCGATGTACATAACCTTCGATGGTTTATCGCTCCTCGGTCTTTCGTCCGGGATCTGACGACGCCCGGTGAGGATTCTCATCAAGTCCGACTTGTCAGAACCTAAAAGCATCGGATACGTCAAGCAATACGAAAGGTCACCAGCATCATGATCGATCGTAGTTTTCACCCAACCAAGACGCTCAAGCGTGCGGAAGATCGTCCAAGGCAGGTCCGTACGCGAACGAAGATAGTCTAAGAACTCAGGCCACGCGGCATCATCGCCCCTGGCTTGACGCAGCGCAAAACCACGAATCGCTTTCGCGTCGTCCCAGGTGATGTCCGTAGTGTCGGTGACTGGGAGACTTCGAATGTGCTCATCCAGTTTTTGAAGGAGTTCATCGCGCGGTTTCATGTCTATGTCCATTGGAGCGAACGCTCACGATACAGCTCGCGCGAGGATCGTTCAGCGAACGCTCGATCCGTCGCCGGGCTCCACCGGCTTGTTACTGGCCGTCACGTCCAGATAGCTCCAGCCGCACGCCGGACACGTGCCTGCATCTGCAGCCAGATCGGCTCCACAGTTGAAGCACTTTAAAGTATCTTCCTCTGCGTCGACCTCCTTTACTGGAGGGTCGCGCGATGGGTCAAATTCTTGCCATTTTGGCCACGAACAGTGCAAGCACTCGCGCGTCCATGGAGCATAGCGCCGCCGCCCCGAATAGAAGAACGGGAGACCGCAGCGCGGACATGGAAACTGCGCGAGACTATAGCCGGCAATTGTATATGCAGCCATCCAACAAAGCGCAACCGGGATCATGAGTTTATCGGAACTGATGAGAGCCTTCGACAAGAACGAAGCACAAAGGCCAGCAGGTAAGAACCCGGCTAGTAGGACGACAAGAGCCATGCGACGCTTGCGGTAGTCGTCCCAGGCTGCTCGGGGCTGGCTCATAGTTGCAATCCAGCAATGCTGACCATCACCACGCCCGCGCGTGCGATTGGCCATTGGAAGTGGCTCATCTCGGAATTTTAGTGGCTTCTTGCGCGGGCAATTCTCGTTTGGCAAAACACCTTTCGCTTGCCGTCGCAGCGCTATGTGACGATGATCGACAGACCAAATGGAATCTGCAGTTCGATGAACATCGCCAGAGAAGTATGTGGGATTTCTATGCCAGCATGGTCGCAGTTCGAGCGGTAGCCGAGAAATACGTCGACGGTAAGTGTCCGCTTGAGGTCGAGAAGATAGTCCTTGTGCGGTTGAAGTGAGGACCAAAGCGCATCGATATGATTTTGCAGCGGAGCATCCTCGGGCAACGCTGGTTCGAACGACCACATGTCAAATTTGGAAGGTGGAGACCGTTCACCGCGACGTTCGCCGCGTCGGCGCGTCATTGTAGGTGCAATTCCCAGCGTCCGCGTAATCTCGTCAATGTCGGCAATGTTGCCAAAGATGCGCAGCGACGCGAGGAAAGCAAAGTACGTCTCTTCGTCCGGCTCGCTACCGGCGAGCCATCCGCGAAGCGTCCTAAAAGAATCTTGTTCTTCAGCACTCACTATGGGCACCTAACGCTACACTACGAAGCGGCATCAGGCCGACGGCCGGACGCGTCCCGCGGATGCGGTCCATCAGGCAATCGGCGTTTCCGAGCGGGCAGCGGAACTCAGCCGCGATTCGGCCCTCGGCAAAGCAGCCGCGCGCCCGAGCGTGCCGGCTGCAGCCGATGTGGAATCTGCGGAACCCCGGATCGTAGACGATCACCAGCTCGGGGTTCGACAGGAGCGTATCGAAATAATCTTCGCCCCATTCTTCGATTCCCGACGCATCGTCGTGAGGAAGAAATTTTCCGCCCGAAATGCGCCGCTCGGCGTCCGACCCATCGACCGTCTCGAAGAGGAAGATCTCTCGTCGAGCATCGCACAGCCGTACCAGTTCGGAGCGGTCCGACTCGGTGAGGCTCTGCCACCAAGCAAGCGCATCGTCGATGAGCTCCGGTGGAATCGAGGCGCGTAGCGACTCAGGGAAGTCCTTCATTGAGCTTGACCTTCAAGACGATTGGCGATCGATCGGCATCGATAGTACAAGACTTTAAATCCGAAGCGGAGCACATTGTAGGTGAACAGGATGGTCAGCGGAGAGGTTACCACAGCGAGGATCAACAACAGCGGCGTGTAATGGCGAGCCCACCAAACGCTGAAGCCGGCGAGCAATGCAGCGGGGATGATTGGATAGAGCCCGAAAGTTGCCGAAGTGTCGCCGTATACGAACGTGTAGAGAGCAATAGCTCCGATGTACCACAGGTTGCAGAACAGGCCATAGACGCACCACGCCCACAACCAGTATTGCCATGGCTTCTCGGCAGAACGGGTTGCTGGTTCTTGCTGTGGCGATCGGTAGGGGTTCGCGTCGTTCAATGGAAAGCCAACCTGAGTTGCATCGATAGGCACACCCGAGTCAAACAAGCGACCGCATCCCCGGCGGCTGCGGCCAGCGGACGACCTTAGCGGCGCCTGGTCGCCAGGAAGATGGCGAAGCAGACGAAGAAAAGGAATAGCCCTGTTA
>JBQCEI010000684.1:0-10620 GCA_051960375.1 Aureliella sp.
TGCCAAGTGACCATCGACGAAGGGCACAAGGTCGGCGATCGCGACTGCAAGCTCATTCAAGTGATGCATCCCGAGCGCGATCCTCGCTTTGATTTCCACATTGCCCAGATCTTCATCGACGAGGAACGGATGATTCCGCTGCGCTATGCGGCATTTCTCTGGCCCGAAAAGCCCGGCGATCCGCCGCCGCTTGAGGAAGAGTACACTTACCTCAACGTGCAGCTGAATGTGGGGCTGAAGGACAGCGACTTCGATCCGGACAATCCCGCCTACAACTTTCCCTGAGCTGAGAAATCTTTTCTCCGCGCTCTCTGCGTTCTCCGCGGTAAAACGCGCTATACTGAGGGCTCGCGTCGACTACATGACGTGCGAATCCCTACCAGCCGTCGGAGATAGTTGTGTCGCTCAGCTCACTGCCGAACGTGGAATGGAGTGCTTGCCGCCGCGGCTTGCTCGGTGGCCTAGGGGGTCTGCGATGGCGCGTCTTCGCGCTGGCGTGCTGGTGTTGTTGGCTCGCCAGCGGCCCGGCCACTGGCAGCGCGCAGGCGGCCGATCTCGATGAAGCGGTTGCCCTGTTTCATCGCGGCGAGTACGACCAGTGCATCGCCATGACGCGCGGCGAAGTCGACCGCGGCATCTGGCACGACGGCTGGTCGAAGCTGCTGATGCGAGCCCTGATGGTCAAGGGAGAATATCAGGCGGCGGCTGAGGTCTATATGAAGGTCGCCGAAAAATTTTCAGCCAGCATTCCGCTGCGCATGCTCGGCGTCGAAGCCCTCCGGTTTTCGGGCCGGCACGCCGAAGCTCGCAAGCTGCTGTCCGAAATCCCGACCATGTTGCAGACCGCTCCCTGGCGCTTCTCCGATCGCGACAACATGGTCGCCCTGGGCAATTATTTTCTCAGCCAAGGTGAGGACGCCCGCGAAGTTCTGGACGTATTTTTCGACCGCACGCTCAAGAGTGATCCCAAGTTCGTCGATGCGCACATCGCCATCGCCGAACTGGCCTTGAGCAAGAACGACTATCAAGAAGCGGTCAACTCGCTCAATCAAGCCGAGAAGCTCAGTCCGGAAGATCCGCACATCGAGTATCTGCTCGCTCGTGCGTGGAGTCCCTCCGATAGCGAGAAAGCGACCGCCGCGCTGGCTGCCGCGCTGAAGCTTAATCCGCATCACGCCGACAGCCTGCTGATGCAATGCGAGACGCTGCTGGATGCCGAACGCTTCGATGCGGCCGAAGAGCGGATCGAACAAGTGCTCGAGCTGAACCCCAAGCATCCCAAAGCCTGGGCGCTGCGAGCGGTGATCAAGCATCTGCGCGGCAAGTACGAAGAGGAAGGCGAGTGCCGAAGCAAGGCGCTAGCCACCTGGCCACAAAATCCCGCAGTCGATTACGAGATCGGCCGCAAGCTCTCGCGGTTCTACCGCTTTGCCGATGCCGCCACTTACCTGCGACGTTCGATCAGCCTCGATCCAACTTACGCGCCGGCGCGATTCCAACTTGCTCAAGACCTGCTGCGGCTCGGGGCGACCGATGAAGGCTGGACCTTGGTCGATCAGGTCACGCAAGCCGACAAGTACAACGTTGTCGCGGCCAACCTCCGCACGCTCCGCGAGCGACTGTCCCAGTTCACCACTTTGAAAGCCGACGGCTTCATCGTGCGCATGGACGCTCGCGAAGCGCGAATCTACGGCGACCGAGTGCTCGGGCTGCTGGGCGAAGCCAAACGGGTGCTGTGTGCCAAGTACGATCATGCGATCGAGGAGCCGATCAACGTCGAAATTTTTCCGCAGCAAAGCGACTTTGCGATTCGCACGTTCGGACTGCCCGGCGGAGCGGGCTTCTTGGGTGTGTGTTTCGGGAAATTGATCACCGCCAACAGTCCGGCCTCGCAAGGCGAGACGCCTTCGAACTGGGAGAGCGTTCTGTGGCATGAGTTCTGTCACGTCGTAACGCTGCAAAAAACCAAGAACCGCATGCCGCGTTGGCTCAGTGAAGGCATCTCGGTTTACGAAGAGCTCCAGCGCGATCCGAGCTGGGGACAATCGATGAATCCGACTTACCGGGAAATGCTCTTGGGCGATCAGTTCGTGCCGCTGTCGAAACTCAGCAGCGCGTTCATGCAACCTCCTTCGCCGATGCACCTGCAATTCGCCTACTTCGAATCGTCGCTGGCGGTGCGCTATCTGGTCGAGCGCCACGGCATCGAGCGACTGAAACGCTTACTGGTCGACTTGGGCCAAGGCGTGCCGATGGAAGAGGCGCTCGAGCGGAGCTATGGCCAGGCCGATGCATTGGACGCTGATTTTCAAAAGTATGCGATCGGGCTGGCCAACGAGCTGTTCGATGCTGAGAAGATCGGCGCTGAGAAGATCGACGACGAAGAGTTGCCCGCTCGGCTCTCGGTGGAGGAGCTGCAGGCGTTTGTGAAAGAACATCCGACGCATTATCTGGCGGGGCGTCAGCTGGCTCAGCGATTGATGGCGGATCAGCAGTGGGACGATGCGCTCGGCGTGCTCAAGCAGCTCGACAAGTTGTGGTCGGAGGATGCCGAAAGCGGCGGGACGCTCGAGTCGCTGGCGGCGGTCTATCGGAAGCTCGAACGGACCGACGACGAGCAGGCCGCACTCGAGCGGCTAGTAAAACACTCCAGCGATAACGTGCCGGCGCTGTTGCGGCTGATAGAGCTGGCTGAAGAGGCTGAGGATTGGCAGCGGGTGGCCGACTGGGCCGATCGACTGTTGGCGGTGCAGCCGCTGATCACTGCCGGCCATACGGCCTTGGCCGAAGCGGCTTCGCATCGCAGCGATCCGGCGGCAGCGGCCGAGGCCTACCAAGCGCTGCTCGATCTCGAGCCGCTCGATCCGGGCCGGCTGCATTACCAGCTTGCCCAAGCGCAAGTGCAGCTCGATCGCTGGGATGATGCTCGGCGGCATCTGCTCATTGCGCTTGAGGAGACGCCGCGTTATCGGGCCGCGCAGCGGTTGCTGGTCGAAGTGGCCGCTCACCGCCGTGGCCTCGCTGGAACGACCAAGACGCTGGCCGTTCCCGGCGCGGATGACCGGCCGCCTGCGCCGGTGGCGAAAGGGCGGTAGGCGATTTTTACCGCGGCTGTGTGGCACTGGCTATGCCAGTGGCTCTTTTTTCGAAGTCGATCGTGTTCATGACCGAAAACGCGTTCAGATGGCAAACTTTCCGCAAGAGACCTCGGCCGACGTTGGATTAGCAGTGGAACGCTTTAACGGTCTTCTGACGTACCAAACTTCGAAGCAGAAGACACTTGGCATAGCCAGTGCCACACAGCGGAGAGCGCGGAGAAATTTTTCACGTGAGGGCGATTCTCGGCGCTGCCAGGCTGGTTCAATAGATCAGCAACGATTCGTTAAACAGGATGCATCGCAATGTTTCATCGCCGCACCATGCTGTT
Organism: Aureliella sp.; assembly: GCA_051960375.1. Classification (GTDB taxonomy): domain Bacteria; phylum Planctomycetota; class Planctomycetia; order Pirellulales; family Pirellulaceae; genus Aureliella. The sequence continues at coordinate 3,428 of JBQCEI010000684.1, forward strand.
GGCTACGTTGGTCGTCGTGCTCGTCGGCAGTACGCTGGTCGCCTGGCAGCGCGGCCGCCGCGGGTGGCGGGGCGGCGGCTGGGAAGATCGCTGGAACGGCGGGCCGATCACGATTGACCGCGGCGACGTGCCGACTTGGGAGGTCGATAAAGATTTCCTGAGCGATACGTTCACCTTCGCTCGCCTGCGCTACGATTCCCACTACAACGGCAGTGGCGGCGGCTGGGATACCGACTTCCCCTCCAGCGATTTGAACTTCTCCCTGCGGCTGCAGCAGCTCACTTCGATGAAGGTCAATCCCGACCCGGTCGTGGTGTCGCTGACCGAGGAGCGCCTGTTCGATTATCCGTTCCTGTACATGATCGAACCGGGGCGGTTGATTTTTAGCGACGAAGAGGTCGTCGCCCTGCGGCGATACTGCCTGCGCGGCGGATTCTTGATGGTCGACGATTTCTGGGGCGACGAGGAGTACGAGAATTTTTACTCGCAAATTCAGCGCGTGTTCCCCGATCGCAAAGTGGAAGAAGTGCCGCTGGAGCACGAAATTTTTCACTGCGTTTACGACATGAAAGAAAAGCCGCAAGTGCCTTCGATCCATGCGGCTCGTCGCGGCGCCGATCGCACCATTACTTACGAGCCGCGCTACGGCAGCGATACCAGCATCGCGTACTACAAAGCGATCAAAGATGATGCTGGCCGCATCATGGTTTTCATCTGCCACAACACCGACCTGGGCGACGGGTGGGAGCGTGAAGGAGAGAACCAGTGGTACTTTGAAGAGTTTTCGGTCAAGAAAGCTTACCCGATGGGCATCAACATCGTGACCTACGCCATGACCCACTGAAGAAAGGTCCTCAAGCGTGAATTTTGCCACTTTGACGGTTGCCGATGAAGAACAGATCGTCCAGCACCTGCGCGCCAGCCGCGTGCGCATCGATCAAGAACTCTCAAAAACGATCATAGGCCAAAAGGAAGTCGTATCGCAGTTGCTTATCAGCCTCCTAGCCGGCGGACACTGCTTGATCACCGGCGCACCGGGGCTGGCCAAAACCTTGCTCGTGCGCAGCGTCGCGCAGATTTTTCACTTGAAGTTTCAGCGGATTCAGTTCACCCCCGACCTGATGCCGTCGGATATCACCGGCACCGAGATCCTCGAGCAAGACGGCAGCGGCGGCCGCAATATGAAGTTCGTCCGCGGGCCGATCTTCGCCAACGTCATCTTGGCCGATGAAATCAACCGGACGCCTCCCAAGACGCAAGCCGCGCTGCTCGAGGCGATGCAAGAACATCAAGTGACCGTGGCCGGAAAGCTGTATCGCCTCGAAGAGCCTTTCTTTGTGCTGGCGACGCAGAATCCGATCGAGATGGAAGGAACGTATCCGCTCCCCGAAGCGCAGCTGGACCGTTTCATGTTCAACGTCTTGATCGATTACTTGCCGCACGAGGATGAGCTAGCGGTGGTCTTGCAGACGACTTCACGGCGCACCGAATCGATCGAGCAACTGTTCACCGGCGAAGACGTGCTGCGATTCCAGGAAGTGGTCCGCCGCGTGCCGATCGCCAACGAGACGGCCGACTTCGCCGTCCGGCTGGTCGAGGCTACGCGCCCCGGACGTCCCGAGGCGACGAAGTTCGTCAACGACTGGGTCAGCTGGGGTGCGGGCTTGCGAGCGGCACAGACGTTGGTGCTCGGCGCCAAAGCCCGAGCGTTGCTCGACGGCCGCGACCATGCCACCAGCGACGACATCCGCGCTCTGGCCGCGCCGGCTCTGCGCCATCGCGTGCTGCTGAACTACAAGGCCGAAGCGGAAGGGGTCACTGTTGAGGATTGTATCCGTTCGTTGCTGGAGACGGTCAAAGCCTGAATTTTTACCGCGGAGGCGCGGAGAGCGCGGAGGACGCAGTGAAACTCTGCGCTCTCCGCGCTCTCTGCGTCTCCGCGGTTAAAACTCTTACTTCTTACCCAGGCGGCGTTTGGCGGCGAAGAACTCGCTGAGCAGCATGCCGGCTTGGTCGGCTAGGACGCCGCCGGTAATGGTGGCGCGATGATTGAGGCGAGGGTCGTCGAGCAATCGAAACAGACTGTCGACAGCGCCGGCCTTTGGATCGCGAGCCCCGTAGACCACGCGCGGCACGCGGGCTTGCACGATCGCTCCGGCGCACATCGGGCAAGGCTCGAGCGTGACATACAACGTGCAATCCTCCAGCCGCCAACTGGCCAGCGCTGAGGCGGCCTGAGTGATCGCGATCATCTCCGCGTGAGCCGTCGGATCGTTCAGCGATTCACGCTGGTTATAACCGGTGCCGATGATGCGGCTGCCATGCACGACGATGGCCCCGACCGGGACTTCATCTTCGCTGGCGGCCTGATCGGCCAGCTGCAACGCTTTGAGCATGTAGACCGAGTCGACATCGAACTCCATCGGTGCGCCGAACTCGCGAGATAGATCTTCCATCAGCTGTCCTAGTCTTTCCTCCGCGCTCTCTGCGCCTCCGCGGTAAAAAACGAGCCGCGGTGTGGCACTGGCTATGCCAGTGTCTTCTGCTTCGAAGTTGAAGAGACAGAAGCCTCAGTAAAGCGTTCCAACGCCAATCCAACTTCTGCCGAGAACGGTTGGGAGGCAGTTCGCCCTTGGGAACGCGTGGATCATGAACGCGGTAAACTTCGAAAAAAGAGGCACTGGCATAGCCAGTGCCACACGTTGGTCCCTCGCTTACGCGTCGGGTTACTTATCCGAAGCGGCTTTCTCTGCACCGGCTTTCTTGCCCGAATCGTCAGCTTTGTGCGGCCGCCAGGCGAGGTTGCGGACGGCGACTTTCGATTGGAATACGCAGAAGCCCAGCGGGCGGCTCGACATCACTTCAGCTCGCACCGAGAAGTCGCGGCCGTGGCGCTCTTGCTTGAAGACGCGTTCGTCGTCGACCCAGGCGGTGATGTGGTCCTCGTCGACGCGCACGCGGAAGCTGTACCAGCGGCCGTTCTCGAAATCGCGGAAGGTGCTGGTCGAATTTTCCGAAGCGTCATTGCCGTCGACGCTCGAGAGTCCCACGACGCCGCCTCCCCAGCCGCCGCCGATCAGCGACGCGTGCTTGTCGCCGACCGGGAAAGTCAAACCGCACAGAAAATCGGTGCCTTGAATTCGCTTGGCTTCTAACTTGATCTCAAAGCCGCTCTTGGGAAATTCTTTGCCGCGCCACGTGATCCCGGTCAGCGGATCGCCCATGCCCAAGATCAGCTCGCCGTTCTTGACTTCTACGTCGCCTTCACCGCCGAACTGCGTGATTTCCCAGCCGTCGAGCGAGTCGCCTTTGATCATCGGTCGCCAGCCCTCTTTGACCGGCGGCTCCTTGACGATCTTGTCGCTGTCGTCATCGCTGGCGGCGACGACATCGGCCAGTTTGCTATCGTCCTGAGCCAGCAGTGCCGGAGCCGAAGTAGCCAGGCAGATGACCTGCAAGAAAATCAATCCGTAAAAGCGTCGAAACGTAACCGGCATGAGCATCACCTGCGGGCTTAGCGGAATACAATCTGGAGGAATGACACAGACTGGTGGAAGTCTGCGAAGGCATTCCACGCGGGGTAAGAGCGATCATTATAGTCTGCCGCCGAGCGGTGCCGATGCAACGAGACAAGTCGAACCGAGTTCACTTTTCTCGCAGGATCGCATGCAAACACCAGCTCAACCACGGCCTTTTGAAACGGTGATGGCCTTGATTCGAATCACAACCATCGTGCTGGCAGTGTACTGGCTGGCCCTGTTCGTGGCCACTCATCTGCCAGCCCAAGCCTTGCCGTCGATGGGTTCCGACAAGCTCTACCACTTAGCCGCTTTCGGCGGCCTCGGCTTTCTGCTCAGCTGGGCTTTGTCGCTGATGGTGCATGGAGCGGGCAAGCAGATTCCCTTGGTGCTCACGATCGCTGCATTGTATGCGTCGTTTGATGAGTGGAGCCAGCAGTTTGTCGTCGGCCGAACGCCCGACGTGGCCGACTTCGCCGCCGACCTGTGCGGAACGATCCTCGGCCTGGCGTGCTTCATGATCGCGCGGACAGTTCTCACCCGTTACTCGCCGCTGGCCGACGAAGCGTCGTAGCGCTCTTCTCCGCGCTCTCTGCGCCCTCCGCGGTAAAACCTTCTGGCCGCCGTTGCTCTACGCTCCGGCGGTCGACAGCAACAACTCTTGCAGCGCCTGCTTGCTGATCGGTTTGACCAAGTGATGATCAAAGCCAGCCTGATGCGCCAGCTGCCGGTCGCTTTCCAGTCCATAGCCGGTCATCGCCACGAGCGTGACGTCTTTGAGCGCCGTATCGGCGCGCAGTTGCCGGGCAAACTGATAGCCATCGACCTCGGGCATCGAGATGTCCGAAAAGATCACGTCGGGCAAGATCTGCCGCGAGAGCTCGAAAGCGGAGCGGGCTTCGAAACACACGTGAACTTCTTGCCCGAGCGACTCGAGCAAGCGACCGAGGATGAGAGCGGCTGCTCGCGTATCGTCGACCACGACAATGCGTCGTCGAGCCAGCGGTGTCTGCGGAGCGATCACTTGTCCCGGAAGTGGTTCGGCGGACGTCATCGAGGCTCTCACTGACGGTGCGAGTGGTGCCAGGAGGAGTAGCACCCCATTGTAACGCTGCCGAGGATTTTTCTACCGCCGAGAACGCGTACAGCGCGCTGAAAAAGGATTGCCTTCTCTGTGACCGCTGCGTCCCGACTCTCCGCGTCTCTGCGTTAATGGAGTCCTTGGCCTCCGAATTGCTGAGCTATTGCCGGCTGGGCAAATTGATTCGGATTGGTCGGCGTCGCCACCTGGAATGGGCGTGGGAGGGGTGCCGGCGCGGGTATCGCTAAGGAGATAGAGTTATGCAATCAAACAGTATGAGCGGCGGCCATCAGCACTCGGGCTCGGACTCGCGACACTCGGGCATGCACTATCCGGGCCTCATGCAGTGGCAGCAACAACGTCATCTGCAACAAAGCTGCTGCGGAATGGAGCAAAACGTCGGTTCCAGCGAGCGGATCGTGTCGACGGGGCTGGGTGGTTTGCTGGTGGCCAACGGAATCCTCCGCGGCCGGCTCCCCGGTCTGTTGATGACTGCGATCGGCGGCGCGCTGATCTATCGCGGCGTGACCGGGTTCTGCGGGCTGTATCAACAGCTCGGCATCAATACGAACGCAGGCGAAGGCGAGAGTTCGAACCAAGGCAACCGCGCAATCACCAAGGGAGTCAAAGTGGTCGAGTCGGTCACGATTCGCCGCCCAGCTCAGGAGCTTTACGACATTTGGACCCAGTGGGAGCAGTTGCCGGAAATCCTAGGCAACATCGAGCACGTCAAAGATCTTGGCAACGGACGCACGCGCTGGACCGCGCGCGGACCGCTCGGATCGACGCTCAGCTGGGACGCTGAAGTTATCAACGAAGATCCCGGTCGCATGATCGCCTGGCAATCCATTCGCGGCGGCGACGTCGACACGGCCGGCTCGGTGCATTTCGAATCGACCGACCAGCACAGTACGCGCATGCGCGTCTCGATGCAGTACGAACCACCCGGCGGCCGCCTGACGGCTGTGCTAGCTGAGTACTTCGGAATTGGTTTGGACCAGCGTCTGCGCGACGATTTGCAGCGATTCAAACGCTCGATGGAGTCGGGAGCGCAGCCCAGTGCCCCGGCCGCCCATGCTGCGACCGACGTCGGCTCCGGTCAGTCCTGAGTAGGATACGGCTTGATATAACCCGACGCGTCAGCGAGGGACGAACCCGCCGTAAAGCTCAGCTGAGTTCTTTGTGGCTTCGTGTCTTTAGTGGTATCACCACGAAGACATGAAGACACGAAGGATTGGCAGGCCGCTACGGCGGGTTCGTCCCTCGCTTACGCGTTTTGAAGCCAGCGCGTTTCCCGGTGTGGCACTGGCTATGCCAGTGTCTTCTGCTTCGAAGTTTCGAGCGTCTTAAGGGCTGGCAGGCGACTCCAACGCCACTCCACGTCCACGGAAACTTTTGCAACATAGTCCGACATCGGAAAGCGATCGGGCCGATGAACGCTATCAACTTCGACAAAAGAGCCACTGGCAAAGCCAGTGCCACACAGAAAAGACAAAACGCGCAACTTCAAAACTTACGAGTCGGGTTACAAAACGTCGCAGGCGCCAAGCATTTCTGCGGGCTGCTAGAAGAAAAGTTCCATAGGGGGGGCTGCAAATAGTTGAATTAGCGCGCGCATTTGAGACAATCTGACGCAAGTCCTACTTATTACTTCTTTCTGGGAGACTGAGATGACTGCGTTAGCCCCTCAAGCAGTTCATGTTGGTAGCGGTTCTGGAAGTGGCACGGTACGGATACTGATCGTCGAAGATCATCCGATCGTCTGCCAAGGGTATATTAATCTGTTGCGCGATCGCGCGGATCTGGAGATCTGCGGCACTTGCGATGGTGCAACTGAAGCTTTGCGACTGGCGCTGGAGACGCAACCAAACCTAGCGCTGGTCGATCTGTCGCTGCATGAAGGAAGCGGGCTCGAGCTGATCAAGCTGTTGAAGCTGCAGCATGAGAACATCAAGATTCTTGCCGTGTCGGCCCATGATGATCGTTTGTTCGCTGAACGCGTGCTGCGCGCCGGCGCGAGCGGCTTTGTCAATAAGCAGTCGGCGGCTACCGAGCTGCTGCGAGCAATCGATCGTGTGTTGGAAGGTGGCATCCATCTAAATGAAGAGATGAGCCAGCGGATGCTCACCTCGATCGCCGGCGCGCCGAAGCTCAACGATGCTTCGCCGGTTCACAAACTCTCCAACCGCGAACTGGAAGCGTTCGAGATGGTCGGACATGGACTGACCACCCGCGAGATCGCCGCCCGCATGTCGGTCAGCCCCAAGACGGTCGAGCGCTACCGCGAAAACATCAAGAACAAACTGAAACTGGAAAGCGCCATCGAACTGGTCCGCTCCAGCACTCAGTGGGTGCTTGAGAATCGCTAGCGGATTCGTCCAAGAAAATCGAAGCCTTCAGCAGGGCCGATTGGCAGCAACTCGCCAATCGGCCCTGGTGCTTTGTAGGCTTCAGGCTTCAGGCGTCAGGCGTCAGGCGTCAGGCGTCAGGCGTCAGGCGTCAGGCGACAGGCTTCAGGCTTCAGGGAAAAAGCACGAGCACGAGCACGAGCACGAGCACGAGCACGATCACGAGCACGAGCACGAGCAAGAGCA
>JBQCEI010000685.1:0-3603 GCA_051960375.1 Aureliella sp.
CTAAAGGCTAAAGGCTAAAGGCTAAAGGCTAAAGGCTAAAGGCTAAAGGCTAAAGGCTAAAGGCCGTGCTCGTGCTCGTGCTCGTGCTCGTGACTGAGGCCTGAAAGGTTCTAAGGACCAAAGGTCCGTGATTCCTAAGCCCAGCCCGGCAGGGCTGGGATGTGGCGAGCGGCCGTCCGCCACGAACGGCCTGAAGGGCCGTGATACGCGTCGCGTATCGTTGAATAGTCGCGATGCAGCGACCCCAGCCCTGCCGGGCTGGGCTAAGGGATGACGGACCTTTGGTCCTGATCAGGCATCAGGCATCAGGCATCAGGCACGAGCACGAGCACGAGCACGAGCACGAGCACGAGCACGAGCACGAGCACGAGCACGAGCACGAGTACGACCGGTAGCCTTTAGCCTTTAGTCTTTAGTCTTAACCCTTAACCCTTAACCCTTAACCCTTAACCCTGAACCCTGAACCCTGAACCCTGAAGCCTGAAGCCTGAAGCCTGAAGCCTGACGCCTACCCAATCACTTCCCCAATCGGCTCAACATGCTCCACACCGACGAGCTTCTGGTCCAGGCCGCTATAAAAATAGCTGAGGCGGTTGGGGTCGAGGCCTAGTTGATTGAGGATCGTGGCGTGCAGGTGTTTGACATGCAGCGGACGCTCGACGGCGGCCGAGCCGAGTTCGTCGGTCGTGCCGACGCTGATGCCTCCTTTGACGCCGCCGCCTGCCAGCCAGCTCGTAAAGCCATACGCGTTGTGATCGCGGCCTGAGCCCTTGGCGTATTCAGCAGTCGGCTGGCGGCCGAATTCACCGGTCCAGACGACCAGCGTCGAATCGAGCAGCCCGCGGCGCTTCAAGTCTTTGAGCAGCGCGGCGATCGGCTGGTCGGTTTCGCCGGCGTGTTTGTTGTGGTTGGCCTCCAGATCGCCGTGAGCGTCCCAGTTGTCGTCGTTGTGCGCGCCGCCCGAATACAACTGAATGCAGCGCACACCGCGTTCGACCAGGCGACGTGCGAGCAAGCAGCGGCGGCCGAAGTCGGCTGTCTTGGGATTGTTGACGCCGTACAGCTCGAGCGTCCCGGGATCTTCATCCGAGAAATCGACTGCCTCGGGAGCGTGTTGTTGCATGCGATAGGCAAGCTCATAACTGGCGATGCGCGAGCTCAGTTCATGGTTGCCCGCGTGGGCTTGCAAGTGACGCTCGTTGATGTTCTTGATCGCGTCGAGAATCTCGCGCTGCGCCGGGCGACCCATTTCAGCCGGCGGTTGCAGGTCGAGAATCGGCGTGCCTTGGCTGCGGAGCACGGTGCCTTGATAAGTAGCCGGCATGTAGCCGCTGGACCAGTTCTTCGCTCCGCTGATCGGGCCGCCAGTCGGATCGAGCATCACGACAAAGCCCGGCAAGTTTTCATTGACCGACCCCAGCCCGTAGTTGACCCACGAGCCGAGGGCCGGCGAGCCGCTGAGTATCTTGCCCGAGTTCATCATCAGCATCGCCGAGCCGTGGATCGGCGAATCGGCGGTCATCGAGTGCAAGAACGCGATGTCGTCGACGCACTGGCCGACATGCGGAAACAGATCGCTGACCCACTTGCCGCACTGGCCGTATTGCTTGAACTTCCAGCGCGGTTCGACGATGCGGCCTTCGTTGCGATGTCCGCCGCGGCCAAACGTTTTGACCTGCACCATCTTGCCATCGGTGCCGACCATGTTCGGTTTGTAATCGAACGTGTCGATGTGGCTGGGGCCGCCGTACATGAACAGGAAGATGACGCTCTTGGCCTTGGCGGCGAAATGCGGCGGCTTGGGGGCCAGCGGGTTGCCGGCCGATGCCAGTTCATTCGCCTGGCAGTTCGCGAAAAAGCCATCGCGCTCCAGCATGCTGGCCAGCGCCACCGCTCCGAAACCGGCGCCGGTCTGCCAAAGAAATTCGCGTCGCGTGCGTCCACAAAACGTTCCGCGTGGTGTGGCTGACATGGGCTGACTTTCGTGTTGATGAACGGTCGATGAACCACGAAGACACTAAGACACCAAGCAAGACAAAGGTGCTTAGTCGATGTACATGAATTGGTTGATGTTGAGCGCGGCCAGGCACATCGCCCGGCCGGCTTGCTCGGCGTCGAATTGATATTTCGTTTGCAGTCGGGCTGCCAGGTCGACCAGTTCGTCGACATCGCGCTCGCTCGGTTTCTGACTGGTCACCAGTTCCAGCGTGCGGGCGGCCCGGGCGTGCACGTCCGCGCCCGCGTCGCGGCACACGCGGGCGTAGAGCGCAGCGGCTTGTTCCTGCATCCACTGGCTGTTGAGCATCCCGAGCGCTTGGCCGGGCTGCGTCGTCAGAAAGCGAGCTTCGCAGCTGATGTCGGTCTCGGGGAAATCGAACGCCGCCAGCATCGGCACCGGCAGCGAGCGTTTGACGTGAATGTAGATGCTGCGGCGAGCCTGATCGGCCGGGCTCGAATGCCCCCAGCCCGCGCCGGGGCGCGACTGGCTGGCGAGCACTTCCGCCGAAAGAGTCGGATAGAAGCTTGCGCCGAACTGCTCTTCATTGAGCTGACCGGTGACGGCCAGGATCGAATCGCGCAGTTGTTCTGCGCTCAGCCGCCGGACGGATTGACGCCAGAACAGATTGTTGTCGGGATCGATTTCGGCTGCCTCGCTCCGCTGGCTGCTCGATTGGCGATAAGTGCTCGAGAGCAAGATCTCGCGATGCAGCCACTTGAGGCTCCAGTCGTGATCGATCAGTTGCGTGGCCAGAAAATCGATCAGCTGAGGATGCGTCGGGCGGTCGCCCATCAATCCAAAATTGTTCGGCGAGCGAGCGATCCCGCGGCCGAAGTAGTGCTGCCACACGCGATTGACGATCACGCGGGCGGTCAGCCAGTTATCTTTCGAAGCCAGCCACTCGGCCAGCACGCGGCGGCGACCAGCCGACTTGGCTCCTTCGGCCACCGGCGGCAACTGCGGCACTTCGCTGGTGAGCAGCCTGGGGAATGCCGGCGCGACCACGTCCCCTTCGGCGTGCGGACTGCCGCGGAGCAGCACGTGCGTCGGCGGAGGCGTCGGCTCGCACTTGCCCAAGCCGAGCACCATCTCGCGAGGCGGCAAGCGCCGCAACTCGCGCTCGGCGCCGCGCTTTTGCTTTTGCAGTTCGTCGTATTCAGCCGTCTCGTCGGCCGAGAGATACTCTTTGAGCTTTTCTTGGAGCACCTTGTCGCGCTCCGGGCCTTCGGTGGCTCGCTGATCGGGAGCGGGCATCTTCACGATCGCAGCCTGCTCGATCTTGTGGATCCGCTGGCTCAGTTCTTGGATCTGATTGCGCAGCGTGGCGTACTGCTCAGCCAGTTCTTGGCCGGTCAGTTCGATTTGATTGTTCGTCGTTTGATCGCCGCGCGTGCCGTAAGTGGTGACGTCGCGCATGAAGGCAACCAGCGCGTAGTAGTCGGCTTGCGGAATGGGATCGATCTTGTGATCGTGGCAGCGGGCGCAGTTGATCGTCAGCGCCAGAAACGCCTGACCGGTGGTCGTCACGAGGTCGTCGTATTCATCGAAGCGAGCTTGCAGCGGGTCGGCCGGTTCGTCATCCCACAGGCCGAGTCGATAATAGC
>JBQCEI010000686.1:0-2572 GCA_051960375.1 Aureliella sp.
GATCTATTTCTTCGTATCGGTCGCCTTCTGGAACATGGTGGGCGCAGGGCTGTTCGGCTTTACGATCAATCCGCCGATCGCGCTTTATTACATGCAAGGACTCAACACAACTCCGCTGCACGGCCACTCGGCGCTCTTCGGCGTCTACGGCATGCTCGGCATCGGACTGATGCTGATGTGCCTCCGCGTGCTCATTCCCGCTCGCCAGTGGAAGGACGGGCTCTTAAAATTCGCGTTCTGGGCGATCAACATCGGCCTGTTCGTGATGTGCGTTTTGAGCCTGCTGCCGGTCGGCTTGCTGCAGACCAAAGCCTCAGTCGAACACGGCTACTGGTATGCCCGCAGCAGCGAATTCATGCAGACTGACTTGATGCAGTTCCTGCGCTGGATGCGCGTGCCAGGCGACACAATCTTTTTCTTAGGCGCGGTAGCCTTGGTGATCTTCGTCGCCGGCCTGGCCACCGGGCACTCATTTAAGAAGGATGAGACGGCGGCGGCTTGATGTCCGTTCGCTACGCAATGCGGGTTTTACCGCGGAGAAGCGGAGAGCGCGGGGAGTTGTGCAGCTTTGCAGCATCGCTTCCCGCAGCAGGTTTATTGCCGCTGGCTATGAATAAAACGCCTTACCGGAGAATAGTATGCGGCGCCCGAAGTGCAACTTGTTCTCGCTCGTCGTATTCGGCACGAGTGTTTTCCTGCTGGCGCTTTTCTCTGCTACTCTTGTTCAGGCCGTCGACGGACCAGGCGATGTCGACAAACTAGCCTCTTCAAACTCACCGTTCGTGATTCGCGGAAGAGCCGGAAGACAAAAAGCCACCCAAGGCCCTGTGTTTGACAGCGACGAGTCCGAGCGAGTTCGGAAGCAATTGACCAAGCTGAGCACCGATTGCGAGTCGGCGTGGCCGGAGCTCGTGTCCCATCTCACCGACAAACGCCATTCCGGCATCATAGGCATCGACGCCGGTTATCCTCGGAATTTGCAAGTGGGCGACGTCTGTCTTCTTTTAATCGGCGAGACACTCTCGGCCCCATTTTACGAGCTTATTCCCAATTCGAAGATGAACTATCATCGCTTCCGAATCCCCGCTTTCGCCAAGGACCGAGAAAAGCTCAAGAAGTGGTGCCAGAATCGAAAGGACCGTAAGCTGTACGAGCTTCAGATTGAGGCTTGCCAATGGGCGTTAACGGAACTCGATTCGCCCGACATTCAACCAAGGGATGTCAGCGCTGAGGAAAAGTTGATAATCGCTCAGCAAATTCGCGATGAGATCGAGAATCTAAAGCGGACTCGGTCTGCAGTGCCATTAGACCTCCACATTGATTTCCATTGAGGATTGCATTGCGTCAACATTACTCTTGAGGACCAAAGGTCCGTAATCCCTTAGCCCAGCCCGGCGGGCTGGGATAGCTTCAGGCCCAAGGGCCGCCTTGCGTCCGCGATATCCCAGCCCGACGGGCTGGGCTAAGGAATCGCGGGCCTATGGCCCTAACAGCCGCGACGCTGCAATCCAACTACCGCACTCCACCCATCAAACTCACAGGAGCGATCGCAGTCCGAACGTGAGTTCCGATTACGCACACGAGCCTCAAAACTCACATAAATGACCGAGCCAAATGGGCCGCTCGTTCCAGCGCCCGAGATCACTTACTGTTATTGCGAGCCGCGGCGTAATACAATCGCACTCCCCATCACCTTGTCACAAATGGAGAGCGAGAAAAGCTATGTCGCTGGTACTCATAGGTTCAATCGCTGCTGGCGTCGCGACGATGGCCAACACCAACGAAGATTCTCCAGTCTTATGGGGAATCATCACTTTCGTCTTCGGCGTTGTGGGCGCATTCATTTTTGGTTCTCTCGGAGCGTTCATCGGTTCACTGCTCGGTGCCGGACTGTATGTCGCTAAGACTCTCAAGTTCGGTTAACCGGTGGGCTATGACTTCACCCTCGAGCGTACCGGTTAGCCGATGATCATCCGCCTGCCCCCAGCAGTCCAAGTCTTCATGCCTCGACAGTACGTTCGCCACTTAAGCGATCCGAATGTTGCATCGATCGAACCTGCTCCTGCAATCATCGAAGGCTCGTTTGCTGTCTCGGTTACTGAGACGCATTTGCTATGGCAGCACGCTGAAGAATGCCTGCGAGTAAAGCGGAGTTCACTCCGTATGGTTTCGCTCTGCGCCGGCAGCCATGGGCCTAATCGGTTCGTTTTCGTTGTGCTTCACTTCGGCGATAGCGAAGAGGAGGGTGTGCGAATGCTCGGCGCAGCGGCCGAGCACGCGTCTTCTCTCGAACCGATTGTGTCGGCGCTGAAGAGCCTGATTCCCTGCGTCTTTCGTACAACGACCGGTCAGCTGGGCGACCAGCGCTGTGTGTAAACAGCATCGGCACCTGAATTGACGCTGCCCATGACCGACCTACCGTCGATACGTAATCTTCAACCGGGGCAGCTCGACCATCGCTGACCTGGAACAGTGCGTCCCCCTAGCTAAGCATCACGACTTCGCGGCGTAAGGGGGCAGACGGAGAAAAAACAAAAAACACAAAAAAAAACAAATAATCTAAACCCAAAAA
>JBQCEI010000687.1:0-9133 GCA_051960375.1 Aureliella sp.
CTCTTGGCCGTCAGCATTATGATGACGCAATTGCGAGTTTCAGTCGCAGCCCGCAACTGACGGCACACTTCGATTCCGTCGACCAACGGCAACATCACATCCAGGATGACGATGTCGGGCGTGTTCAGCTTGGCCTGGACCAGTCCGTCGCGTCCTTCGTAGGCTCGAGATACGTAGTAGCCTTCGCGCGTCAGGTTGTAGTCGAGCACCTCCGACAGCGCGTGGTCGTCCTCGATGATCAGGATCTTGGTCGCCATAAAAGTTGGGCTCAGCTCATTTTTTACCGCGGAGGACGCGGAGAGCGCGGAGAAGAGAGACAGAGCGACTTGAAGTTGCTGCCCCTTCTCAACGCGAGGTGAATCGGACTGGGCCGCCTTCTCCTTGGTGATAACGGTGGCGGACGATGACGCCGTTGACCATGTAGACCACATCCTCGGCGATGTTCGTGGCGTGGTCGGCGATTCGCTCGAGATGACGCGCCGCCGAAAAGCAATGCAGCCCCGGTTCGATCCAGTGGCTGTTGCTAGTCATCAGCGCGGTGATCTGATCGATGACTTGGACGTTCAGGTTGTCGACTGCGTCATCGCGGCCGATGACGCCGTAAGCCAAACCGATGTCGGCGTTGACGAAGGCGTCCAGCCCATCGTGCACCATGCGCGTAGCCAGCGACACCATCTCGCCGATCATTTCGGGGATCGGAAAGTCAGGAACCGGCGCCAGGCTGTGGCCGCGCTCGGCGATGTTGCACGCCAGGTCGGCCATGCGCTCCAGGTCGTTATTGATTTTCATCATCGTGGTGATGCGCCGCAGATCGGCCGCCACCGGTTGGTGCAGGGCCAGCATCTTGAGGCACTCTTCCTCGATGCGAACCTCTTGCTGGTCGATCTCACGGTCGCGACCGATGACTTGGTCAGCCAGATCGCGACGATGTTCGACCAGCGACTTGACCGCTGTGTCGATCATCTCTTCCACTTGCCCGGAGATCGTCAGCAAGTGATGGTAGGCTTGTTCCAAGTCGTGCATTAAGTGTCGTGACATCGAAGCTCTATTCCCTGGTAGCGGCGTACTGTTGTCCGTACTGTTGTGCGTTGCCAAATAGCATCGGCAAAATGCATCGGGAGCGGCCGCGCAGCCAGGCGAGGGATCGATCGCAAGCGAATCGCAACCGTTTATCACCGACTCTGTGCCGACTGGCCACCCGATTTTGATGAAGATTGTGTAAATCCTACCCCCGGCAAGCGGATCTCGAAACAGGTTCCTTCCCCTTTGCGACCGCTGACTTCGACCGAGCCGTCCAGAACTTGGACCAGTTGCTTGACGATCGCCAGCCCCAGCCCCGTACCGCCGGTATCCTGCGAGCGGTCTTTCTGGACGCGGTAAAAACGCTCGAAGATCCGCTCGCGGTCCGCTTCGGCAATGCCGATGCCAGTGTCGCTCACCCGAAGCACGACTTGTTGCTGCTCCTGAAACAGCTCCAGTTCGATCTGCCCGCCCGCCGGCGTGTAGCGCACGGCGTTGGACAGCAGATTGCTGGCGATTGTCTGCAAGGCATCGCGATCGGTGCGCAGCAACAGCTGCGTCGACGGCAGCTTGGCATCAATGGCGATCCCCTTGGTCTGAGCTAGTCCGATCGCTCCTTCCAGGCACGGGCGGATGGCGGCGACCGCATCAATGCGTTCGAGTTTGAGCTTCAGCGCACCGGACTCCGCCCGGGCGAGCTGCAACATGCCGGTCACCAACCGGTCCATGCGGTCGGCTTGCACGAGGATGTTGCCGAGGAATCGCTGCGCCGCTTCGGGGTCTTCTTGGTGGATCGCCTGCAGAGTCTCGGTGTAGGCGCGGATCGCTGCCAGGGGAGTTTTCAGTTCGTGCGAAGCGCCGGCGATGAACTCGCGCCGCGCCAGCTCGCTGCGCTGCGTGGCGCTGACGTCGATCGCCGTCAGCAGTACGCCCGCCTCGCCGTCTTCCTGCGGCAGCGGTGCTGCGAGCAAACGCAGGTAGCGAGTGCCGACCTCGACGGTCTGATCATTGCCTTGTTTGGTTTTGAGTACGTGCTCGAGCAAATCGACCACGCGTGGGATGCGCACGACCTCGACCAGCGGCCGCTGATAAAACTCCTCCGAGCCCAGCCCGAGCTGCTCGCGCAGAACGGAATTCATCATAATCACGCGACCCTGGCTGTCGACTGCCAACACGCCTTCGCTCAAGTGGCCAAAGACCAGCTGCAAGCGAGCGGCGGCATGTTCGAGCTCTTCCTGCCGCGCGTTGTATTGGGCTGCGAGCATGTTGAGCCGCACGGCCAGCGGCGAATCGCTGTGTTGCAAGATCGGCA
Organism: Aureliella sp.; assembly: GCA_051960375.1. GTDB lineage: Bacteria > Planctomycetota > Planctomycetia > Pirellulales > Pirellulaceae > Aureliella. The sequence continues at coordinate 2,333 of JBQCEI010000687.1, forward strand.
GCCCGTCCTGCGGCTGGCGGTCGGCAATCGATTCAGCCCATTCGCGCCACGGCCCCAGCTCAGTCGGTACCCACGGCGACTCCATTTGAACCCGGCGAATGCTCACTCGCGCCAGCGCTGCGATGGTCATTCCGACTGCCGTCCACAGAGTCCACCAAAACCAATCCGCGCGGCGGTCGGAGATAACCCGCGTTCCGCGAATTGCACCGACGCCGGCGGTCGGGGCTGCCAGCGGCACCGTGACCGTTGCGTGCAACTGGCCTGAGGGCGAAAGCAGCCAGTGGACTTGGCCAGAAGATGGCTCGCGCGAACCCTCGCCGAGCGCAGCCAGCGGAACGAGATCGATGCCCAGCTGGCCTTCCAGCTCTTGCCAGGCGGGGTCGCTTTCCCAAGGCTGGCTCCACTGGCGATAGCCGGCCAAGGCCGCGACCGCTTCGACCGAACGGCGAAACTCATCGACCTGCGCCTGCCGCCACGCTCGCCGTACGCCCCAAGCGCCGACGAGCCCGACCGTGATCCAGACCGCCAGGCCGAAGGCGCACCAGAGCCAGCGCGAGACTCGATAACCGTGAGAGCTAGATTCCAAAAGCGGCGACTCGGCTGCGGAAAGGGCAGGGGTTCCAGAGACGCGACCTGTGGGGGAAAGCGGCTCCTAGCAAACCTTTAGTATGATGTAGCGTAGCTAAGGAGCGAAGAGCATGCGGAGTGAAGCGACGTCACGGGACGACGATCCAGCCAGTTTTTCCGGTCTGTTGGAGATCGCGCGCGGCGGCGACCGCGAGGCGCTCGGCCGTCTGCTGGAATGGTACTGCAACTACTTGAACATTCTGGCCACGACCCAGCTCGATCGTCGGCTGCAACAGCGGCTCAGCCCGTCGGACTTGGTGCAGGATACGCTGCTGGCCGCTCAGCGCGACTTTCCCGACTTCCGCGGCAAGAGCGAGCGCGAGTTTCTGGGATGGCTGCGACAGATTCTCATCAACAGCCTGCACCGCGCCATCGACGTGCACTTGAAGGCGGGCAAGCGCGACTTGCGGCGAGAAATTTCGCTCGATGCGATGAACGCCGCGATGGACCAGTCGGCCGTGAACCTGGCGGCCATATTGCCCGCCGACGGCCCTTCACCCAGCTCGCCAATCCAGGCTCGCGAACGCTCGGTCGCTCTGGCGAACGAACTGGCCAAGCTGCCCGAGCATTACCGCGAAGTGATCGTCCTGCGCAATCTGCAGGGCTTGTCGTTTGAAGAAATCGCCCGCCGCCTCGACAAATCGGTCGGCTCCGTGCGGATGCTGTGGCTGCGAGCGATCGACAAGTTCAAAGACACCTGCGGCCCAATTGAATGAAAGCGTTTTTTACCGCGGAGGACGCAGAGAGCGCGGAGAAATCTCTGCGGACTCTCCGCGTCCTCCGCGTCTCCGCGGTGAAGGCTTTCCGACCTAGCGCCGCGCCGCGGAATGCTTCATCGGCAGCCAAGCGCCGTTTTGCTGGCTGCTGGCGACGCATTGCTGAATGAAGTACATGCCTTCGACGCCGTCGTAGACGTTCGGGTAAACGGTATCGCGGCGCTCGATCTTTTCGCCTTCGGCACGAGCCACCATCGCATCAAAGGCCGATGCGTAGATGTTGGCGAAGGCTTCAAAGAAAGCTTCCGGATGGCCGCTCGGCAAGCGGCAAGCGGCTTTGCCCGAAGCGTTCATGAAGGGAGCGTTCGGGTCGCGCGTATACAACTGATGCGGCTGACCGTTGCGCCGCACGACCAGCACGTTCGGCTCTTCTTGCCGCCACTGCAGCGCGCCTTTGGTCCCGTCGATGTCGATGAACAGATCGTTCTCGCGACCGTGGCTGATTTGCGAAGCGGTGACCGTTCCCAGTCCGCCGTTCTCGAATCGTACAAGCGCCGCGCCGTAATCGTCCAGCTTGCGGCCGCCTTCAAACGTCTTCAGGTTGCAAGAGATTTCGGCTGGCAAGAGGCCCGTCATGTACCGGCCCAAGTTGTAGGCGTGCGTGGCGATATCGCCAAAGCATCCCGCAGCACCGCTCTTGCTCGGATCGGTGCGCCAAGCGGCTTGCTTCTGATCGGATTCTTCCAAGCGCGTCCGGAGCCAGCCTTGGATGTAACACGAGCGAATAGCTTGGATCTCGCCCAGCTCCCCATTGAGGATCATCTCGCGAGCCTGACGCACCAGCGGATAGCCGGTGTAGTTGTGCGAGAGGGCAAAGACGACATTCGACTTTTCAACCGCCTGCATCAGTTGCTCGGCTTGCTTGAGATCGAACGTCATCGGCTTGTCGCACACGACGTTGAAGCCGGCTTCGACGGCCGCCTTAGCGATCTCGTAGTGGGTGTGATTGGGAGTGGTCACGCTGACGAAGTCGATCCGCTCGCCTTCGGGCAGCGTCTTTTCCTTCTCGAGCATTTCCTTGTAGGAGCCGTAAGCGCGCTGCAGCGGAATGTCGTAGTCTTCGGCCGATGCTTTGGAACGCTCGGGATTGCTCGAGAGGGCGCCGGCGGCTACCGTCGCGCGATTGTCCAGACAGGCGGCGATCGAATGCACGCGACCAATAAAGGAGCCTTGTCCTCCGCCGACAAGCCCCATGCGCAGTTTACGCTTGAGTGGTCCGTTGGTCATTTGATGAGTTCTCCCTGGGGCTGATAATGCGAGGTCGGTAACAGCACGCTTTGCCCATGGTGCGGTCGGGCAAGACGAGCCGAAATTTACCACGCATTGCGTGCACTTGGGAGAGGCCGTCCGGTTGCGGTCCTTCCTTGGTGTCTTTGTGTCTTGGTGGTTCATTAGATACAGAATGAACAACCACGAAGACACAAAGACACCAAGAAGACCGGACGCGAAGATTATCGCGCGCGCTGCCAGCCGTCGGTGCTGTAGCGGCTGCGGGTCGCCGGCGAAGCGACGCTCGGCGCAGCGATGCTGGGCGCAGCGATGTTCGGCCGGGCCGGTTCGATCGACAGAGCGCCGCTGCTGGGACTGAGCATCAAATGCTCGCCGGCTTGCGGCTGTGAGCTCGGAGCTGCGGGAGCTTGCTTGAGAGCTTCCTCCAGCGGCACCATTTGCACGTTGCTTGGCAGGACCACTTGCGCCGCTGCGCGCTCTTGATCGCGAGCCGCTTGCAGCTCCGGCTGAGCGATCGTCGCTCGCGGGGCATTGGCGTTGCCCGTGTGCAGGTCGCGCAGTCGCGACTGCGGCGGGCTGAGTTCGAGGCCAGCCGGCTGCGATTGGCTCGCCGGTTCAGCCTTCAGTTGCGAATCGAGCGGTTCTTTGAAGCTGGCCCAGTGAATCGGCTTCGATCCCCAAGCAGCGTTCGGATCTTGGTTGGCAGCCACCAGCGATTGTGCTTGCTCACCGGCGGTGTTGGCCGCGGTTTGATCTTGCTCGTTCAGCAAGCCCGGATTCCAGCGCGGTTCATGCTTGAAATCTTCGGGCACCGGAATCGGCAACAAGCCCGGGCCCAGCTTGCCATTTGCCTTAGGATCGCGAGCCGGCGCGGTCGACGATGCATCGACAGTCGAACGCGTGCCAGGAATCGGCTGGCGAACGACGCTTTGCAGTTGAGGCTTCGAATCGAGTCGAGCACTCGGAATCGACAGCGGCAGCGTGGGCTGCTGCGATGCCGGATCGGTGCTGGGAACTGTGCCTGGCACGGTCGTCGGCGGCAACACCGGCGCGGTGCCGGTCGAGGGCACGCCGGGAGTCGTCCCGTACGGCGCCTGCGAATAAGGAGTCGTGCTGGGGATGGTCGTCATCGGCTGGCTGGGAGCGATGTAGCTGCCGGTCGATCCGCCGCCGGTGCTCGAACCGTAGTACGAAGTGCTCGCGCTGCCGGTGCTGCCACCGCCGTAGTACGACGTGGTGGGACTGCCCGTGCAGCCGCCGCTGGGCACCGTGGGATAGGTCGTTGCCGGTGGAACGGCGGTGACCGACGGTTGCAGAGCCGAATAGTTCGCAGGGTTCTGCGCGTATGCGGAGTAGCCGGCCGAGTACGGTGTGCTCGGCGTGGTTGCATAAGCCGGCACGGCAGGCGCAATGGCGCTGACGGTCGGCGCGGCTTGCGTGATCACGGAGCTGGTCGGCGGATAAGTGCTGTAGGCAGTCGCATACGGCTGAGTGCCAACGGCCGGTCCGGCCAAGGCCACGCCGCCGCTTGGCAACACCACTGTGGGCGTGACCGCTGGCGCTACGCTCGTGGTCGCAGGCAACGTGGTGCTGCCGTAATACGATTGCGTTCCGCCCAAGATCGGCACGCGCTGCGTTTGATACTCATAGGATGAACACGGCGCCATCGCGATCTGCTGCGATCCGGTCGTCGCATCGGTCGTCAGCAGTGGACGGTAGTAAGTAACTGGCGTACGGCTGACCGTGGTTCGGTAGTCGGGCACAACGGACACTGGCGTCGTCGGCGCAGCGATCACCGCCGCCGGAGCAACAGCGGCCAGCGCCGGTCGCAAGGCGGAATACCCGAGGCTCGGGGTGTAACCGGTCGTGTAAGAAGGTGCTACCGGCATCGCGGCGGCATAGTTCGTTACGACCGGAGCATAGCCGGCGACGACAGGCGCATACCCAGTTACCACCGGTGCATAGCCGACGGCATACGCCGGCGCGGGCTGCTTGTGATGAATTCCGAACAGCCAATCAAACAGCGGCCCTGCTTGCGCGGGACGAGCCGGCAAACCACATGCAATGATCGACAGCAGCGCTAAACGTTTCAGATTCTTTTGCAATGGCATGAAAGGGCTCTCCAGTGGAGCGTCAAGGCTGTCCTGTCCCGGGGGGGTAAAGGCATCCAGTGCTAGTCACGGCTTTGCTTGCCAGGCGCCAAGCATCTTGTTACTTGATGCGAGCGCCCGCATGGCCGTCAACGCTTCCATGCTGCTTCTTCAATCTTTGCAAAAATTTTCAGCGCTGTCGCGGGCTACCGGTAGCGTTTGTAACGACTAGGCAGTATCCCGCAGAGCCCCGAGATTTCTGCAAGAATGCGTGTAGAATCTTAGGCCACAGCCAGGCGCTGACAAGCAAAAAATATTGTGCATTTCCAGCTTTTTTATTCAAGAGACACGCCAAGTCTTCGCAGTCCCCCGAGCTCAACAACACCATGAAGTCACAAGTCCTCCAGCTTATCGCCGACAGGCGCGTCGTGGCCATCGTGCGCCTGGACGATCTTTCGCAAGCGATTGCCATCAGCCGCGCACTGGCTCGCGGGGGAATCACCGTTCAAGAGTTTACCTTGACCAATCTCGATGCCCTCCACGTGGTAGGCCAAGTGAAGAAGGTGCTCGCCGAGGACGGCCTCACTTGCGCCATCGGAATTGGCAGCGTGCGCAATTGCGATGAAGCTGCGGCCGCGATCGATGCCGCCGCCGACTTCATCGTGTCACCGATTACAAAAACCAGCATCATCGAAAAGTGCACGAAGGCTCAAGTGACGGTGATGCCCGGCGCTTTCACACCGACCGAGATCGCTACTGCATGGGAAGCGGGCGCTGATGTCGTGAAGGTCTTTCCCGCCCGCGGACTGGGTCCGACCTACATCAAAGACGTGCTCGCGCCGATGCCGTACTTAAAACTCATGCCCACCGGCGGCATCGATTTGAAAAACATTGCGAGCTACTTCGCAGCTGGTGCGATCGCCGTGGGGATCGGCGGCAATCTGGTCGATGCAGCCACGATCGCTCGCGGCGACTGGGCAGCGGTCAGCGATGTCGCTCGGCAATACGCGGAGGCAGCCGCTCATGTCTAATGCCTCTTGCGAGACGGTGTGCTACGACGTAGTAACGATGGGTGAGACGATGTTGCGTTTCACTCCGACGGGCCGCATTCGATTGGAACAAGCGGGCCAGTTGCAAGTTCATGTCGGCGGTAGCGAATCCAATACGGCCGTAGGCTTGGCGCGGTTGGGGCTGCGCACCGCTTGGCTTTCGCGGCTACCGGCCACTTCGCTGGGACGCATGGTCAGCGGCGAACTGGCTCGCTATGGCGTCGATGTCAATCACGTGATCTGGTCGCACGACAGCCGCTTGGGACTCTACTTTCTCGAAGAAGGCGGACCACCGCGCGGCAGCCACATCATCTACGATCGTCGCGATTCGGCGATCAGTCGCATCACTCCGGTCGAATTGCCACAAAGCCTGTTCGCGACCGGATGCTTGCGAGCGTTCCACACGACGGGTATTACGCTCGCGCTGAGCGACACGGCGCGAGCAACTGCTGAGCTGGCGGCGCAGCTGGCCGAATCGGCCGGCGCCGTGGTGAGCTTCGACATCAATTACCGCAGCCGACTGTGGTCGCCGCAAGAAGCGCTCGCCGGATGCCAGCGCCTCTTGCAAATTGCCGATCTGGTCTTTCTGCCCGATCGCGACGCGCAGACAATCTTCGATGTTCCGGCGGTCGATGATCCCGGTTATTCGCTCGAGCAGCTCGCCGCCCGCTATCCCAAAGCGACCTGGGTCATGACGCGCGGCCGCAGCGGTTCGATGGCCTTGGCCCGCGGCAAGCTCTATGCCCAAGGCATCTTTGCCTCGGATGAAATCGGGCGGCTGGGCGGGGGCGATGCGTTTAGCGCTGGGTTCCTTGCGCGTTACCTCGAAGGTGATGGCGATGTCGGTGAAGCCCTGCGCTGGGGAGCGGCCACTGCGGCGATCAAGTACAGCATCCCCGGCGATCTGCCGCTGGTCAGCCGCGCAGAAGTCGAAGCCCTGCTGGCGAGCGGCGCGGCTGAGACTTTGCGCAGGTAATTTTTTTACCGCGGAGGAGGGGGGGGGGGCGGGGGGCCCCCCCCCCCCCGCCC
>JBQCEI010000688.1:0-2992 GCA_051960375.1 Aureliella sp.
CCACCCTCCAAGCAACCGAACCAAGTGTATGATCATGCGAAGCGGAGCTGCTCTGTCCAATGCTGTTAAGTAAGCAGTCTCCGCTGGGCTGGGCTGAGGGATTACGGACCTTTGGTCCTCAAGACTCTGATCAATTCAGCTCAATTGCCGCACAAGAATATCAAAACTCATAAGGGGCGGTTGCGGCTCATGAGCGATCCCAATTCTGGTTGACTGTAGCGATTGCGTAGAAATTTCGGGATTGTCTCAATTGGCTCAAGGGCGGCGGCCGAAGATTGTCAGTGAGACGCCGTGCGATGTCGTGGCAATCGAGAGCACGCGTAACCGGGGCTGTCTGGGTGGACCTAGCTAAGGAAGCTGTGGCAATGCGCAAGAGTCGAGTGGGCAAGAGTGCGGCTGGGTGGTGGTTGGCCGCTGGCGCCGCGATGCTGATCAGCCAGACCGGCTGCGTCACGCTGCTGGGCGGTCGGGTCCGCAGTCCGAAGCTGGACACCTCTTATCTGGAAGCCTCAGGCTATTCGATCCCGCCGGGCGGAATGCCCGCTCCGGTCGGACGCATCGCCAGCAACGAACAAGCGATCGTCATGGAAGTTCGGACCGCTGGCAAGAAACCGCACATGGAACGGATCCCACTGCCGAAGGATCGACCGATGTTCGTGGAAGATCTCGTCCAAGAAGCCCAGATTCATGAGCGCGTCGGCAGCGTGGCGATCTCGATCATGCGCCCGACCGGGCCAAACCTGCCGCCGGTGCGCATGGATGTCAAAGTTCTCGAGACCGGCAAGTGCAAGGACTTGGAAGAGAACTACGCCCTCATGCCGGGCGATCACATCATCGTCAACCACGACGAACGCACCGGCTTGGAAATGCTGGTCGACAAATTCAAGGGCTAAGGCCGCTGATCGGCTTTCACTTGGTGTCTTGATGTCTTGGTGGTTCCTTCTGAAGCAATGGAACCACTAAGACACCAAGACACAAACGAAAGCCAATCACACTTCTATTCGCTCTTGGCGATAGGCGCGATGCGGATCGAGCGGAACGTCACTTCGGTCGTCTCATCGTGTCCTTGCAGAGCGATGGTGCCAGCCTCGAGCCGCGAGCCCTTGCGAGGATTCTCGTTCGGTTCGCGCGTATCAGTGAAATCGACGACTTGCAAGCCGTTGATCCAAGTGGCCATCTGGTTGCCTTGGGCGATCAGCGTCACGTAGGTAGGGTCGGTCCCATCGCCGACGACCACGCGGGCCGGCTGGCGGCGAAAGATCGCACCCGCACCGAAATCTTTCGGTATCCCGCGATGCTCTCCTTCGTAGGCATGGTTGAGTTGGCATTCATAGCCGTCGAGCATGCTGCCGGGAATGCAGCGGAAGAAGATGCCCGAGTTCACGTCGGGGCTGGCTAACTGATACGTGGCTTGCAGAACGAAGTCATCCCACTTGTCTTTGGACTCGACTTTCCCGAGGCCGCCCTTGAGCTTCAATCCTTCGTCGCTTGCCGTGACGGTGAACTTGGCGCCGGGCTTGGCCGCTTGCGTCCATGCTGATTCCCAGTCACCGTCGACCGGCACATCTTTCATTCCCAAGGGCCGCAAGAGGATGTTGCGGAATTGCACCGCTCCGGCATTGTGCTGCAAGCTGATGTAGCCGCGGCGCAGCGAGCCCGCATCGGTGTACTCCAGGATCGGTTTCTCGTCGAGCCACACCTTGGTCGAATCGCCTTCGACCAGGATGCGATAAGTGTGCCATGTGTCAGGTGCGACTTCGCCCATCTTCTCGGCGTCGACTTTCTGGCGCTTGACCAGGCTGCCGGTCGGGAAAGGATTGTCCGCCGGGGCGATGTTCAGTTCGTAGCAATCGCGAGTGACGTCTTGCGGGCTGGCGGTCGTTCGCAAGAACACGCCGCTGTTGGTCTCGGCCGGACATTTGAAATCGACCAGCAGCTCGTAGTCGGCAGCTTGGAAGCTGGTGCACAGAAAGCTCGGCTCGCCGCTATCGACCTGGATCGCGCCATCGGCGACATGCCAGTTCGCCTTGCCGGTAAAGAACCAGCCGAAAAGCGAATAGCCATCGAACAGCCGGACCCAGCCTTCCTTGAGCCGATCTTCGCCGAGGGTCGATTTGAGCAGCTCGTCGGTCGAGATCTCGGCAGGCTGGGCGACCGGTGCGGCGGCAGAGGCTGTAGTCGCGCTCGCTTCCTTGGCCGCAACCGGCTCTTTCGCAGCCGCCGGGGCGGTCTTGGCCGCTTCAGCCGGCGCCTTGGTTCGGTCGGCTACCGCGCTATCGGATGAGGCAGCGGCCGAAGTGGTCGTCGCCGGCGAAGCTTGCTCCCTCACAGCCGGCTTCTCGCCACAACCCACCGCCAACACGCAGAGCAATAGTGCAAACAGCCGTTTTTCCATTATGGACCTACCCGTGCAAATACGAAGAGGCGATTTTCAGTCTCATTAAAAGTAAATCAGACATTAATTTAGTCGCTTGTCGGGCGCTTGCACCACCGGGCGACTATGGCTGATTTCTACCGCGGAGGACGCGGAGATTGCGGATTAAGAGAGAATGAGCTCGACTCGCGCGAGGTAGTTTTGGCCAAACTGTGGGTGTTCGACGGTGCTTGCGCCGGCGGGTGCTTGCACGGTGATCTCGAGATCATTGATCGGTTGGAGCTGGTCGGCGGAGAGAGGGACTTCAAAGACAACGTCGCTACGGCGCTGGGGCGAACATGCTTTGCCATTGAGAGCGACGTAGAGGATAAGCGGCTCGAGAAGCGCGATCTCCAGCGCAGCGACTGATTCGCTGCCGAGACCTGTCGGACGCTGGAAGTTGCGGCGGAAGACGATGCTTGAGCCTGCAGCCAGCGCCGACGCCACAGGTGAACGTGTTGCTCGCCAAGGAGCCGGCAGGCGAATGCGATGGGGAGGCACGTTGAGGCTGGACTCGCGTTAGGGCTGGACTGAAATCGCCCCGGAGGGGCCGACGTCAGTAGCCCGGGGCGGAAGCCC
>JBQCEI010000689.1:0-8578 GCA_051960375.1 Aureliella sp.
CAGCGGCGTATCGGCGCCTGTGATACCGGCTCGCCAAGTCGAAGCCAGCGTGTGCCGGCCGCCGCCGTCGGCCCGCTCGCGAACCAGGAAGTAGCGGCTGTAGTTGATCTGGCCGCGCGGATAATCGAATTCGCCGAAGACCTGGTCGTAGATCAGCTCGATCAAGTGACCTTCGGTAGCCATGAACGGACTGTCTCGCGTGTCGTGCGCCAGTCGGAACCGAGCGGTGTAAAGGTCGTTGCTGCCAAGCACGCGATCCAGTTCGGGAATGCCCGACAGCCGCGGATTGTAGATCTTGACATCTTCCATCCGCAGCTCGGTCGTCGCAGACAAGTCGCGGGTGATGTCGTAGCCCAGCGCGAGGCGTCCGCCCAAGCGCTGTTCGGTCCAGTCGCGGAACTGACGGCTGAACAAGAACCCGCCGACCGAGAAACTGACCGGCGACCAGCCGAACAAGTGCGGCTGCGTAAAGTTGACCGTGTAGCGCTGAACGTTGCTGCCGGGCATCAGCTCGGCGCGAAAGTTCTGACCGGCTCCGCGAAAGGCGCGGCCGCCGAACAAGTCACTCCAACTGGTCGGCAATCGCCGCCAGTCGAAGTTCCGCTCGTCGATGATCACCTGGCCGGCGACGCCAAGATCGCTGTTGACCGAACCGCCGAGCACGACGCGGCCGGTGCGAGCTTCCTGCACGTAAATATCGATTGGTGCCTCGCGGATGCGCGGCTGGTACGGCGTCGGCGTAGTAAAGCCAGCCGAGGGATCGATCGTCGCAGGAACCGCGCCCGGAGCCAAAGCCGCCGGCATGCCACCTTGAGGATCGATGCTGCCAGTGACACCCGGAGCGACTTGATAAGCCGAGATCGTATCGGGCATGTAAGTGCCCGGCGCGCCGTAGCCAACCGGCGGCGCGGCTTGTCCGCCGAGCGGCTGCCCGTAGAGCTGTTGGGTACCGGGCTGCTGTGCTCCGGGCTGCTGACCGTAAAGCTGTTGGCTATAGGGCTGCGGGTTATACAGCTGTTGACCCGCCGGGGCTGGCAGGACGCCAGCCGGCGGTTGGTTGTACTGCACGCCGCTTGACTGCGTGGTGACGAACGGAGCTTGACCGCCCGCGCCGAACTGATTGTAAGTGGGCTGACCGTAATTGGGTTGAGCTAAGCCCGGTTGGCCATAGTTCGGCTGCTGCGCGTACGGCTGTTGCGCATAGGGTTGCTGCGCGTACGGTTGCTGAGCAGGAGGAATGTAGGGCGGCGGTTCGGTACCGGGGACCTGGCCTGGCTGGGCATACGAGTTGATCGCGCCGCCGGCGGGCGTGGCCGGTGGCGTTTGCGTATAGCGATTGACTGCGGCGCCGGCAGGGGAGGGCGTCTGCCAGGGAGAAGGCGATTGACCGCGGACGCGCAGCGAGTCGTCGGAAGCCGGCGCGGCGGCCGATATTTCAAGCGAGCGATCGAACCGGGCAGCGCCTGCAGGTGTATCCGCGGATGCGTCTGCAGCTGTATCTGTTGACGCGGATGTCGATGTGGATGCGGAATTCTCGCTGGGCAGAGCGGGCAGTTCGGGTTTGTAGCAGCTGGAATGCGGAGCGGCGATGCCGCACGGCGGCCGGCTCCAATTGGCGACGCGGCAGCCCGAGTTCGCGCAGACCAAGGCGAGCACGACGAGGAAGACCAGTGCGCAAGCCTCGAGCCGCCTGCGCTCGCGCCCGCCTGGCGGAGCGGGCAGCGCTCTGGCTCGATCGAAGCGGTGCTCAGTAGTAATCTTCAAGGCTGCGGTCTTTTTTCAATGAACGCTGATCAACATCGACAGTCGTGGCAGCAGCGAGCCGCGGGGCTACTGCGCCATCGACTCCAACTCTTCATCCAGAACTTCTTCGGGCTGGCGAATTTCTATGTGAGGCGGTTCGCCTAGCGACGGGTTGGTCTCGAAAATCTGCGAAGCCTTCAAGCGACGCTCGGAGGATTCGATTTCGCGAAGGTCGATGATTCGCCCTTCGCGCAGACCGACCATGGCCGTGACGACGCTGTGCTTGGTGTGGCTGGAATCGCCATCGATGTGGACGTGAATCTGACCCGCTTTGTAGCGATCACCTTCCTTGACGCGATAGACCAAATCGAGCTTATTGGGTTCGTCGGCGATAAAATGTGGCTCGGGCGAGATGTCGACGAACACGAATCCTTCGCGGCCATAGAACTCCGAGCGGAGCGTGCGCTGGTCGCGGCTCATCTTGCCGAGGTTGAACGGCTCGCCCTCTTTCAGCGTCAGCGACCCCATCATCTGTTCGGTCGTGAAGTACTGATTGCCCGCGATCGAGATGTTGCGGACACTGTACTGCGGCCCTTCATCGACGACAAAGGTCAGAAAGACCCAAGTGCCCGACTGGTCGTAGTTCATGCGATGACTGACGCGGGCTCGGAAGTAACCGAGCGAGCGATAGTAAGCGACCAAGCGCTCGGTGTCTTCTTCAATCTGGAGCAGATTGGCCTTGTTCATCAGGTACGGAGTCACGCCGCCGCGGGCATCGCGCGATTTGATTTTGGTTTTCAAAATGGCGGTGTTGAAAACCGCGTTGCCTTCAAAACCGATCGACCACACGCGTTCGACGTTGCCTTCGGCGATCTCGAAGAAGACTCGCGTATCGGTCGGTTTGTTGCCTTCGATGATCTGGATGTCGACGTGATTCATGCCGTTCTCGTGGTAATAGTCGACCAGCCGCTGGCGAGCCATTTCGACTGAGAACGGGTTGACCGGATCCCCTTTTTCGATGCCGCAGTGTTTTTTCAAGTAGCGATCGTCGATCCGCTGATTGCCGTGAAAAATCACTTCATTGACCAGCGGCTGTTCGGTGATCTGCAGCTTGACATACACACCTTCGGCCGTGACGCGCTTGGAGACTTCGATCTTGCGAAACAGCTCGGTGCGATACAGTTCGTGGATGTCCGCCTGCAGTTGCTTTTCGTCGAAGATGCGGTCGGGCCGCGTCTGCATGTGCGAGAGAATTTTGTGTTCGCTGATTTTGTTGTTGCCGACGATCTCGACCCCCAGGACCAGTTGTCCGGTATCGATCTGGCTCAGTCGCGGGCCGCCGGCTTCCCACATGCGATCGCGAAACTTAGGGTCGACAAAGGCAGGCGCAGCATTTTGACCGCCGCCACCACCGGGTTGAGCCCAGAGCGGCGAACCGACGGAGATGCACGCAGACAGCACGGCCAATCCGACCACCCAGCGCAGCCGCCCCCCATCGGGTCGGGCACACTCTGGCTTTCGGCAGGCAGCGGCCCGCGTCTTGGACAGGCATGTCATCTCGCAGCTTCCTTGCTTGTAATCAACCGTTGCGTGCCCAGGCCCGATTCGCCGCGCCCGACACGTGCTGCTCGGTTAATTAGCGGAATTGGCGATCACTAGCAAGGCGAATCGCCACATGCAAGGAATTGCACCGCAGGTTTGTAGATTTTACCGCGGAGACGCAGAGATCGCGGAGAGAAGACAGGTTAGATAGAAAACCTGGGCTGTGTGGCACTGGCTATGCCAGTGTCTTCCATGTCGAAGTCTCAATGTCGGCCCTAGCTCTTACGCTCCAATGACAAAACAGCTTGCGCATCGAGAAGCGAACAGCTTAGCCTTTGAAAGCAACATCATCTGCCGAACTGCAAACTTCGAAAAAGAAGACACTGGCATAGCCAGTGCCACACGGCCGGTAAAACTTCTTAAATCGATTCGATGTGCAAGCTGCGGCGGCGGCGTTCTTCGCGGCGTACGTCGTCGATCATGTTGCTGACGACCGCCACTTGATCGATGCCGTCCAGTTCCAGCTGCGGGTGCGAGCGGTCGCTGCTGATAATGTTGATCGTACCGACGCCGAGCATGCGCTGGACGATTCCCTGCGTGAAGCTGACATCGTCGATGTCGATCACCTCGATGCGGTCGGTGCGGCGGACCATGATGCCGCGCTGGTGAATGAAGCGCTGGCTGGTCAGTTCATAATGCACCGAGAAGCGGCGATAGAGGTATACCCCGATGGCAATCACCCACCAGGCGACGATTGCCGCAAGCCCGGCGGGCCAGATCGCCGGATGCCGGTCGCCGAAAAACCATAAGGCCACCAACGCGGCCACGCTCAGGATGGCCGACAGGATCCAAGTGCCGTACATGGCTTTGGCCGAGTAACCGCCGCGCCACAAACTCCGCTCAGCAGTCGGGCTGGGCGAAGCGACGGCGCGCTCGCGGGCAGCTTCCATGAATCGATCCTTGGCGCTCTCTCCGCCATTGGTCGCCAGCGGCTCATTGGCCATCGTGATGGTACTCCCCCGATGATTCAGAAACAGTGGTCGGCGAGTTGACCTGTGCCAACGAATGAATCGTCAGCCAGCAGCGCCGTGAGTATACAACGAAACCAGCGGGCCTGTGATAGGCGGCTCGAACACTCTCTGCGATCTTCTCCGCGCCCTCCGCGTCCTCCGCGGTGAAAAACCGACAGCCATTGCACGCCTGCCATAGAACGCCACAATAAAGGCTCCGCCAGGAAGGAAAGCTTTTTCTTATGCACTGTCCGCACTGCGGCGCCGACAACGATCGCGTCCTCGATTCCCGCGCTTGCGACGATGGCCGAGCCATCCGGCGGCGGCGTTTTTGCAATCAGTGCCGCGAGCGTTTTACGACTTACGAGCGCGTCGAAAACTTCGCTCTGCAAGTGGTCAAGAAGGACGATGCTCGCGAGCCGTTCCAGCGTGAGAAGATCGAGCGCGGCGTCGAACGGGCTTGCTGGAAGCGACCGGTCAGCACCGAGCGCATCCGCAAGTTGGCCACCGAAGTCGAAGCCGAAGTGCAAGCGGACTTCGAAACCGAGGTCCCCAGCCGCCACATCGGCCGCCTGGTGATGGATCGCCTGGCCGGGATCGACCAGGTCGCTTACGTGCGTTTTGCGAGCGTCTATCGCGAGTTCAAGGACGTCGCCGACTTCGTCGCCGAACTCCAGCCCATTCTCAAGACGCCTCACCAGTAAAACGAACCCGGCGTACAATGATCGCTCGCCCCCCCTCGTTCCCAGGCTCCGCCTGGGAACGAGCGGCAAGGTAACGCAACGTTCTAACTTCTAACCTAGCGACAACATGTTCAAAAATCTGACCGGTTTTGCTCAAATGCTTCGGACTGCCAGCAGCATCGCCCCGCGCGTCAAAGAAATGCGCGAGCACCTCGGTAGGCAGATCGCCACCGGCAGCGCCGGCGGCAACGCCGTCGAAGTCGAGCTGACCGGCCTGGGCGAAGTCTTGCGCGTGCGTCTGGCCCCTGACGTCGTCGCCCAAAACAACGTCGCAGTGCTCGAAGAGCTGATTCCGGTCGCGATGAACGAAGCTCTCTCGAAGGTGCGCAAAATGCACGTCGATATGGTTCGCGAAGCCACCGGCGGCATCGATCTGCCCGGCCTCGAAGACGCGCTATCCGGCCTTTAAAACATCAGCCGCCGGGCGGTAGCCCGAGGTTTTCGAAAACAACCGGACGCTTGCCGCGTGCCGGCTGATGAATTCAACAGGCTGCTAAGGCTGCATCATGGAGTTCTCGCAATCGGTCAGCGATTTGATCGAGCATCTGGGGCGCTTGCCCGGCATCGGTCGCAAGTCGGCCGAGCGGCTGGCGTATCACTTGTTGCGCACCAACAAGGCCGAGGCATTGGCCCTGGCCGACGCGATTCGCAACGTCCGCGAGAACGTTCATTACTGCGCGGTCTGTTACAACTTGGCTGAAGGCACGCTGTGCAACATTTGCAGCGATCCGCGGCGTGATCAGACGTTGCTCTGCATCGTCGAGCAACCGCGCGACTTGATCGCGCTTGAGCAAGCCGGCACCTACAAAGGGCTGTACCATGTGCTGCTGGGCCGCATCTCGCCGCTGGAAGGAGTCGGACCGGAACAGCTCACGATCGATGCGCTGATCGAACGCGTCCGCCGCGGCAACTTCGTCGAAGTCATCATGGCCACCAACCCGACGGTCGAAGGCGACGGCACGGCACTGTATATCTCGAACCAATTGGCCGAGCTCCCGGTGCAAATCACGCGTCTGGCCCGCGGCGTCACCAGCGGCAGCATGCTCGAGTACGTCAACAAAGACATCCTGGCCGACGCGCTGCAAGGACGCCAGAAGCTGTAGCCTTCTTCTCCTCCCTCCGCGCTCTCCGCGTCCTCCGCGGTAAAACAGCAACTGCACAATCGTTACCAAGCGACTAACTTGCTGGCCGCTCGACGCAAACTCTTCGCAGCTGTTCGTTCTTGCCAAGGATACCACTCTGCATTGGTCGATCACTAGCGGTAGACGGCAGTGATGTTCCCCCCAAACGCAAGAAAGGAAGGCGCACATGTCGAATCCGACGCGAGCCGGTGCGCCTGAAACCGGTGGAGCCCCAGCCGGACGAATGCTGCGTTTCGATCGGGCACATCGCGGGCGCCGCCAGCCAGGCGAACCGCTGACCTGGACCGCGTACGTACAGCCTCACAGTGCCGACTTGTCGCTGGCCGCCACTTTGCCGCCAGCGGTGAGCGCCTTGGCTCAATGCGTATCCGCCTATTGTGCGGCGCCGGACGGTGCCGCTGCCGACCCCTGTTACGTCTCTCGCAGTGTCAGTCCGCAGCCAGTGCTGCAAACGCTCCAGCGCGATCGAGATGTTCCCACAGGCGTACGTCGGCAGCGGTTTTACCCCGAGCAGTGGCGACGCCTGCAACAGCCCGCGATCGAGCGACTGCTTAAGGCGCATGGCCAATCGCTGCAGTGGATCGGCTGGGAACGATCGCTGCCGCAGTTGTATCTGCCAGTTGGCCACCTGACGCGTGTGATCCTCGACCTGCTGCACATGGCGCTGCGCATGACCGAGCCCGCCGGTGCGCTCGCGCAACCGATGCGTCTGCGCGTGGGAAGTCAGATCGGCGCCGCGCGGGCTGTCGTCCTGGTGCTCGAGCATCCGCGCTTGGAACTCAGCCCGCAACTGATGCAATACGCCAGCGCGCCAGTGTTGCACCGGTCTGCTGTCGCGCCGGCGCCGCGCGATGCGGAAGAACTGGCGCGTGTGCGCACGCTGCTCGGGGCGATCGGCGGCAGCCTCACCGCCAGCCGTTCGCGCAACGGCGGCACTGAGTTTCGCGTGAGCCTGCCGGCGGATGATCGCATGACGCTGGTCAAGAGCTGGCTGGAACGAGCTGCGCACGAGGCGATCGCCAGCGGCCCAGTTGCCAACGAAGAGCGCGAGGCGCTCGCAGCCGAGCAGGCGCAAGCGCCAATTGTCTATCAAGCGCAGCTCAGCCTGTTCATCCTAGGTCGCCGCCAAGCCGAGACGATCGCCGAGCTCGATCGTGCCGATGCGCGGCTGCAGTCGCGGGCCGGCAGCGGCGACTTCGTGTATCGCGCCGCTCGCGGCCGCTGGCTGTGGCTGAGCATGTATGGCGATCTGCCGGAGCTAGGCGAGGGGGAAGCCTGTCAGTCGCAGCGCATCAGTCGCTGGAGCTTTTTAGCGGGAGCGACTTTGCTGAGCGAACAGCAGTCGGTTGCCTTGCACTCCTTGGCGCGAGCCGTCGTCAGCAAGATGGACTCGGTGCTCGGCCCTCGCGTGCCGCCGCTCGATGTGTTGACCGCGCCGCCATCGCGCTTGCGCCATCTGCGAGTCGATCGCCCCTCGGCCGCCGGTCGCTTGCCACACCACCGGGGCGGTGCTGCACGGCAATCGGCACGCCCTTCGCTACATGCAGGTAGCACACCCTCGACCGGCCAGCGTCGCTGGCGGTATCCCATCTGAGCGCAGCCCATCATCGATCAGAGTTTGCGCAAACGGCAGACTCGCATGGGCCTATTCCACGCGCATCGGATGGCCCTGAAACAAAAGGCTTGACAAAGTTTTGCCAGCCCAATTAATTTCAAAGTGTGGGGAGGGGTGATCACGTAGCGACGGAGGTTACCTATGACGAACGATGAGGCTGCTGATCCACTCGATCGTTTCTTTACCGGCTTAAGCGAGTATGTCTTTCACTCGCAGCTAGGTGTAGTCGACACGCAACTGGTCGATTACATCAGCGATCTTCTCGTACGATTCAGTCGCATCGACACGATGCATCGCGTCCGGCAAATCGACGGCAATCGCGTTACCGAAGTCGTCGCCATGGTGGCCGAGGCCGAGCGGCGGCTGGGCGAAGCTCGTCGCGAAGTGCACCGCCACATCGGTGACTACACCCTGTTTTGGACCGGCGTGTATCCCGAAGCGCTGCGCGATCTGCAAGCGAGCGACAAGAGCGATCAGTTCATCAGCTACTGCGCTCAAGGCAAACGCGCCTACCGCATCGCCAGCGACATCGAGTGCGAACAAGAGCGGCAAGTCTCGAGCGATCTGCTCAAGCGCCTCAGTCTGCAGTTCGAAATGTGCGCCTACGGCCTCCGCGAAATCCGCCGCGAATGGGAACGTCGCGACCAAGACGGCAACAGCGAAGTGCCGTATCTGCTGATGTAAACACTTCGGTTTTGAGTCGCGAAGCGACGGCATGCGTTAGCCTGGGACGCGAGTCCCAGGTGTAGCAAGCGATATGTTTCATGGAGTCGCGAAGCGACG
>JBQCEI010000690.1:0-2323 GCA_051960375.1 Aureliella sp.
GCTTGCTTGGGCGCTGCGCCTGATTGAGTCGCCGAGCCGGCGGGACTGCGCGGCGCGGTGGGTGCCGCGACGGCGCTGACTGCGCCGCACTTGCAACGCACCTTTTTACCGGCGTTTTCATCCGCTACGCGCAGACGCGCTTGGCACTCTGGGCAAGTATGTTCAATCGCCATCGATCACCCCGGGGATGCAATCGAGCCGGTGAAGGGTCACTGCGGAACTGGGTTGGGTTGCGGCACGCGTTTCAGGCAGGGCAGGCGGATCGCCCGAAGCCACTTCGGCAAAGAGGCCGGTGGTACTGCGATAGTATATACGGCTACTGGCTATTAGCATGTCATGAAAACTACTTAATAGCAAACGGTGCTGCCCCCATGTGGGCCGGTAAAACGGACCAGCCCCACTTGCCCGCAAGAGCTTGGAGGGTAAAACCTTACGGCTGGCGGCGGCGCGCCGGCTGGCCGGCTGCCAACCCCACCTGCCAAGCGGCCTGTCCGGGGCAACTCGGGCAGCCCAGGATCTCGGGTCTGTGAAAGTCGAACCGCCCTGGAACTTCGGGCGTAGACTTGGTACGTCAGAGGCCAGAAGATGCTAGCGCAAGCGCATTAGCGCCCCTTCTCCCCGAAACAAAACTCGTGACGGATGCGAGTGGCGCTTCGTCCATTGAAACATCGGTATTAAAGGTGCCTTGTGTCTAAAACGACAGAAAATCGGCGGGCGATGATCGAGGCCGACGGGCTCTCGAAGTTCTACGGCCCCTTTGCTGCCGCCCGGGATATCAGTTTTAAAGTTTACGAAGGCGAGCTGGTCGCGTTTCTTGGTCCCAACGGTGCCGGCAAAAGCACGACGATGAAGATGCTGACCGGCTATCTGGCTCCGAGCGAAGGGGTCGCGCGGATCGCCGGCCACGACATGTTCAGCGATCGCCTGGCCGGCTCGCGACAGTTGGGCTACTTGCCCGAAAACGGTCCTCTCTATCCCGACATGACTCCGGTCAGCCTGCTCGATTTCTTCGCCGAGGCTCGCGGCATGGAGCCCGGGTACAAGAAGAAACGCATCGAGGCGGTGATCGAGCTATGCGACCTGACCAGCGTCCAGCAGAAAGCCATCAGCAAGCTGTCGAAAGGTTTTCGCCAACGCGTCGGCATGGCCCAGGCGCTCCTGCACGAGCCCGACGTGTTGATCCTCGACGAACCGACCGCCGGTCTCGACCCGAACCAGATCCGCGAAGTCCGTAACACGATGCGCCGCCTCCGCGAAACCAAGACGATCCTGCTGTCGACCCACATTCTGCAGGAAGTCGAAGCGATGGCCGACCGCATCATCATGATCAACGAAGGTCGCAAGGTGTTCGACGGAACGGTGGCCGAGTTGAAAGAGCGCGGCGATCTCAGCACTGCGTTCCATAAGCTCACCGGAGCGGCCTAGGAATCTATTTCGCGCGGCCCAGCTTAGTGCCTTAGTGACTGTCGATTATTTCACCACGAAGACACCAAGACACTAAGAATTTCTCGGCCGGTCAACCCAATCCACGATTCGAATCAGACAGAACAGATAAAAGACCCGAACCCATGAATGAATCAGGACTCGATCAACTTTGGGCTTTGTTGGTGCTGCTGGGCATCGATCTCGCGTTCGTGGCTGCGCTGCTCATCCTCGTTGCCATCCTGGCTCGCACCAAGCGAGCTGCCTACGCGGTGCTCAAGCGCAACTTCCTCGGCTACTTCACCAACCCGACCGGCTATGTGTTCCTCTGCTTGTTCGTGCTGCTGACGTCGATGGCCGCCTTCTGGCCGCACGAGTTCTTCAGCTCCAACCTGGCGACGCTCGACCAGCTCAACAAGTGGTTCCCGATCATCATGCTCTTCTTCATCCCTGCGATCACGATGAGCATTTGGGCCGAGGAACGGCGGCAGGGGACCGACGAGCTGCTGTTGACGCTGCCGGCCAACGACTTCGATATCGTCATCGGCAAGTACTTGGCCACCGGCGCGATTTACACCGCCTCGCTGCTGTTCTCGCAGCTGGCCACGTTCAGCGTTCTATTGCTGCTCTCGCAGGGCCAGCTCGACACGGGCCTGTTCGCAGCCAACTACTTCGGCTACTGGTTCATCGGCATGGCGATGCTGGCCGTCGGCATGATCGCCTCGTTCCTGACGAACAACTTGACCGTGGGCTTCATCCTCGGAGCGCTGTTCAATGCGCCGCTGGCTTTTGCAGCGATGTCCGACGTGATCATCGAACGCAGGGATGTGTCGCGTTTCATCGACATGTTCAGCATTCAGGAGCAGTTCGACAATTTCGGACGCGGCGTGATCGGGCTCTC
>JBQCEI010000691.1:0-2116 GCA_051960375.1 Aureliella sp.
GCGATGTACGTCGGTGGCTGCGGTTTATCCGTTCCGGCGATGTTGAGATCAAAGCCATTCTTTTCGGGATAGTACTCCTCGGTTCCGAGGTGCCACTTGCCAATGCTGGCCGTCGCGTAGCCGGCACTCTTGAAAAGCTCAGCCAGCGTCGTTTCCTCGGTCGGCAGGAACTTCGTCCAGTCGGGTACGAGCAGCTTCGGATTGTCGGGCATCGCTCCGGGAATCCAATCGGTGATGTGCAGCCGCGCCGGATACTTGCCAGTTAACAACGCAGCTCGGGTCGGTGAACAGACGGTGCAGGCCGAATAGTTCTGCGTGAATCGCACACCGTCGCGCGCCAGCCGGTCGATGTTGGGCGTCTCGTAAAGATCGCTCCCGTAACACGCGAGATCGGTCCATCCCAGATCGTCGGCCAGAATGAGCACCACGTTGAGGCGCTGCTCGTCGGCCAGACCGCAACTGGCCAGTGCCAGCCAAACCAATAGCGCGTTGAAGATAACTTTTACCATCGAGTCACTCCCATGGCTGGTCGAACGGTGCGGAGTCTATTCCTCATAAAACCAAGTTAGTCCGCCATCGACGAAATAGGTCGAACCGGTCACATAGGCTGCATCGTCGGATGCCAGAAAGGCGACCACGCCGGCGACGTCGTCGGGCGTGCCGAGCCGTTTCAACGGAATCTGCTTGAGCAGCGGCTCCAATCGCGCCTTGTCCTTCATTAGATCGGCATTGAGGTCGGTCGCGATCGCTCCGGGGGCCACGGCGTTGACCGTAATGTTGTGAGGAGCGAGTTCCACCGACAAGTCGCGCGTCAGCAGTTTCACTCCTCCCTTGGCCGCGCAGTAGGCCGCTTCTCCGGGCATCGGAATCTCTTCGTGTACCGAGCTGATGTTGATGATCCGCCCGGGCCGGCCCGTAGCGGCGAGCTGGCGAGCGAAAGCTTGGCTGGTAAAGAACACTCCTTTGAGATTGAGATCGAGCACTTGGTCGTACTGCTCTTCGGTGATCTCGGCGAACGGGGCAGACCGAGAGCCGCCGGCGTTATTGACCAGGACATCGAGCTGGCCCAAGTGCTTGGCTGCCTCCTCGATCAGCCGCCTGCTTTCCGATGCCGAGCGCAGGTCGGCTTGAATGACCAGCCCGCGCCGGCCCATGGCGGTGACCTCCGCTAAAACCTTCTCGGCTGCGTCTTTGCTGTGAGCGTAGTTGATGACAACATCCATTCCCTCGCGAGCAAACCGCAGGGCGATCCCGCGCCCGATGCCGCGACTGCTGCCGGTGACCACCGCGACTTTGCCTTCCAATCCTCTCATGACGCTCTCCCAAGCAGTTTGATTACGCGAGCTGAGTCCTCGCTGGGCTACCAATTATCCAAGTCGAACTCTTCGCCGCCGAGTTCCTGGGCCAGTTCGGTAAATGCATCGCATTGCACCCGCACTTCTTCATCGCAAACTCCGTTGCGAATATAGCCGAGCGGTCCGTCGGAATGGTCGTGAGAAATCTGCCAATCGACGTCGAAGCGATGCGATAGTTCGCACAGAATGTCGAGCAGATCATTTAGCGTGCCATCGGGGAGGCCTTCTCGCTTTGCCGAGGCGACATCGTCGGGATGAGGCATGAAGTTCGGCTTGCTGGCACCGATCAGCATCCCGCCGCTGTCGATCAAATGCGGAGGCTCGCAACTGAGCCACGTTCGTCCCCGGGCCAGTTCGGCTACGGCTTGCAGGACCTCTGGCTGCAGTTCGGGAGCGACGGGCTTGGTGGTCTCATATCCGACGGCAAATCCCATGACTGATGTTCTCCTGAGAAAGATCCGCGCCCGATGCGCACGCTTGGGTCATGAATCCAACTGTGCGATTGCGGTTCTCGGCTGTCAAGCACCCGACGGGCGGCTGGCCGCGTCACATGCCACGGTCGACTTGTTTTGGGGCAGCGCAAGAGGCTGCCGGCCAAACGTGGGACGGCAGTCCCTTGCCGTCAGCACCCGGCAAGCCGGCCAGCGCGCACCTAGATCCTCTTTGCAAAGGCCGCGGCCCAGGACGGAGACACGGAGGAAGAGGTGGACGGGGAGAGTCGGGGGGGGCGTGGGGGGGGGTGGGCGGGGGGTGGTGGGGGG
>JBQCEI010000692.1:0-2568 GCA_051960375.1 Aureliella sp.
GCGAGATCTTTTTTTATTTTATTAAAAAAACGGCTCTGGCAATAAATGATCCGACATCTACGTCTGCATACGCGACAAGCTGGGTGAATTGCAGAACCCAGCGAGGCTTTCCCTGTCGCGTAGATTACTTCTCGCATTCTTTGCTGAACGACTAAGGCGAGTTTGCCGATTGTGCCTAGGAACGAATATGTACGGGCGGCGAGCCGCATTGCTAGCTGCGTCGCCGCAATCACAAATCGCCCCACCAATCGTGTTGGCCCCAAGTCGGCGGAGAATGACTCGAGATGCTTAAGCGTTTCCGACACACAGCCCTAGCCTGCGCGATGGCTTGCGGACTGACTCTTGACCTGGCGGCTCAAACTCCGCCGACCTTTGTCTCGACTGCCGCGCCGGCCGCACAGCCGGCCACTGCGGGACTTCCACCCGGCATGCAGTCGAGAGAAATCCTCCTGCCGCAAGGCGCCGGGCCGCAGTCGGTTAACTCGGTCGACCAGCAAGCCGATCCGGCGCAGCTGAAGATCTACGAAGTGCCCTCCGATCTGATCGGCGCCGTCGGGGCTCGACTGCAAATCACCTACCACGGCCAGCCGCGCGTCCGCGTGGCGACCGAACCGAAGACCGGCCAGTTGATGGTGATGGCTCCCGAATCGATTCAGCGCGACATCGCCAGCAAGATGCAGCTGCTGATCTTCGAAGCCCGCCAGTCGGGACTGGTGACCGACGACAAAGGCATGTCGGTCGCCTCCACCAAGCAGCAGGTGTACTCGCTGCGCAACTTGCGGCCGGTCGATCTCGAGAACGCGCTGCAGCGCTTGGCCGGGCCGCGCTTGACGGCCACGACTGAACGCAACGGCGAAGTTGCCACTTTCCGCCTGGCCAGCGAAACGGGCATGCACGACGTGATGCAGATCGATCGCACCGCTGGACACGTCTTGCTCCTCGGTGGCGGGCCATCGGTCGCTGGCTGGATGCAGATCATCTACGCGCTCGACGTAGGGCAGAGCGATCCGCTCCGCGCGACGCACGTCATGCCGCTGGCTCCGGCCGACCCGCAGCGCGTGCGCCAAGCAGTGCAACTCGTGCGAGCGGTCTTCCAGCAGCAAAGCCAAGATGAAGATGTCACCACTCAAGTCGTTCCAGGTGGTCGCGCGCCGACTCGCCCCGGACAAGCCGGCAATCAGCCGCCAGGAACCGACGAACAGGCCTCGGCGATCGGCACCATGGAAACGCTCGGAGCCGAAACGGGGCTCTTTGGCGACGTGCAAATCGAATTCATCGAAGACCTCGACCTGGTCATCATCAAAGGCAGCAAGCGCGACGTCCAACGCACACTCGAAGTGATCGACCAGATCAAAAAGAAGAGCGCTGAAACGCAGCCCGAAATCCGCGTCATGCAGCTCAAGCATGTCGACAGCACCGCGGTGGCCACGTTGGTCAACGAGCTGTACGAAGAAGTGCTCAAGCCGCGTCAGGGAACCGTCAGCATCACTTCGCTGGGCCAACCCAATGCGCTGCTGCTGATCGGCCGCAAAGAAGCGGTCGCCTCGGTGGAAGACTTGATCAACAAACTCGATCAACCGCTCGATCCGGCCAATCAACTGCGCGTGTTCCGCTTGCTGCACGCTTCGGCCGTCGACGCCGAAACGACGATCCGCGACTTCTTCACCGATACGCCGGGCTCGGGCGATGATTTGCGGACGGGCCTCGGAACGCGCGTGAAGCTGATCGCCGACTATCGCACCAACTCGCTGATCGTGCAGGCCGCTCCGCGCGACCTGGCCGAAGTCGCCAAGCTGATCGAACAGATCGACGTCGAAGGCACGCCAGCTCAGAACGAAGTCCGCATCTTCCGCCTCAAGAACGCGATCGCTGCCGACTTGCAAACCGTGCTCGAATCGGTCATCACCGGTACGCCGGCAGAAGGTGGTGGCGGCGGAGGCGGTGGCGGCGGGGAAACGACTCCGCCGAGCACCAAGCTGTCGATTATTCAGCGAGCCGCGCGCGTCGACTCGGGGATTCTCGCGGGGGTCATCATTACGGCCGACCCGTCGCAAAACGCGTTGGTCGTGCGCGCTCCCTCCAAGAGCATGGAACTGATCAACCAACTCATCACCGAACTCGATCAACTCCCCAGCGCCGAAGCTCAAATCAAAGTCTTCGAAGTCAAGAACGGCGATGCGACCGCGCTGGCCGTGACGCTGCAGCAACTGTTCGGCCTGCCGGTTACGGCTGGTCAAAACCCGACCGGTGGTGTCCTGGGCCTGGGTAACCAGCTGCAATTGGCTGGTCTGACCACCGGTGGCGAAGGAGCGCTCGTCCAGTTGCGAGTCACCGTCGATACGCGCACCAACAGCATCATCGTCAGCGGCTCGCCCAGCGACTTGCAGGTGATCGAAGTGCTGCTGTTGCGGCTCGACGAAGAAGGAGTTGAAACGCGCAAGACCGAAGTCTTCTGGCTCCGCAACGCCAACGCGGCCGACGTGGCCAACGCGCTGACGCAGTTCCTCAACACCCAACGCCAAGTCATTCAGCAGCAACTGTTGCTCAACCAGGCGATCAGCATCTTCG